>NZ_JBSFPX010000022.1:0-54959 GCF_053588415.1 Mycobacterium sp. NPDC003449 | reverse complement strand
ACAAAAAAAACCACAGAAAGTACGGAACCCCCCCCCCACCGGGCACATGGCGGCCATTCGCCGGGTGGGGGGGGGCCCCGCCCCCGCCCCTGACGACAACCCTCACCCCAGCGGTACCAGGAGGTATTCGAAAATGACTGCCAGCCAACGTGTCTGGATGTCACCCCAGGCTCACGACCGGCTCCAGAGCGAGCTCGCCACGCTGCGCGACCTGATCGCCACCGACGCCGCGGACGATTCCGACGAGAACCAGGTCGCCATTCAGCGGGCCCGCCAGACCCGGATCCAGCACATCCATGATCTGCTGATGCACGCGGTCGTCGGCGAGAACCCGCCGGACGACGGGGTGGCCGAACCGGGCATGGTGCTCACGGTCCGCTATGAGCTGAGCGGCGACACCGAGACCTTCCTGCTCGGCGTGCGTGGCGCCGAGTACGGCGACCTCGAGGTGTACTCACTGGATTCGCCCCTCGGCGCCGCACTGGCCGGCGCCCGACCCGGCGAGCGTCGCGACTATCAGGTGCCCAGCGGTGGCCTGGTGCCGGTCACCCTGCTCGCCGCGGTGCCGTTCGGGCTGCACGACACCGCGGTATCGACCTGATCGTGGAACACGGCGACAGGCAACGCCTTAACCTGATCGGATGCGCGAACGGCGGGGCACACCCGGCAACCTGACCGCCGACGACTGGCTGCAGGCAGGCTATGAACTGCTGGCCACCGACGGGATGCGGGCGCTGAAGATCGAACGGCTCTGCGGGCAGGTCGGGGCCACCAGGGGCAGCTTCTACTGGCACTTCACCGATATGAAGGGCTACCGCTCGGCGCTGGTGACGTCGTGGAATACGTTCCTGGAGAACGACCGTCGCTCACTCGCCGAGATCGAACACCTGCCACCCCGCGAGCGCCTCGCGCAGATGATGGCGGCCCTGGTCAGCCCGCAGCACTGGACGCTGGAACGTGCCATGCGGGAGTGGGCCCGCTCCGACGACGTGGCCGCGGCGAATGTGCGTGCGGCCGACCATCGGGTGCTGGTGGCGGTCGAAAAGGCCTTCCTCGACTACGGGTTCGGGCCCGAGGAGGCGCGGCTGCGCGCCGAATCGACGTTCGCGGCCGGCATCGGCATGCTGCACCTGGTCGATTCCACCGACGGTCTGGCCGCCTCGGGCCGGCACGAACGGTTCCTCGACCTGATGCTGGCCCGCGCTTAGATTGCGAGCGCTTTTCGCTAGCGACCCGCGTTGCGGGCCAGGTCGACGGCGTACTGGCTCACGAAGGTGCCTGCCGACGCCTCGCCCGTACCGCAGGAGCCGTCGGACTCGCCGGGACGCTTGACCCACAGGAAGGCGTCGACGTTTCCGTTTCCGGTCGCCGTGGTCGGTGCGGCGCCGAGGGCCCGGCCGCTCGGGTTGCACCAGTACATCTCGCCCTCGGCCGGTCCGGCGCCGTTGCGGGATGTGTCGATGACGTAGGGCTTGCCGCCGGTCTGGCCCGAAATGGCGTCGCCGTACCCGATCTCCTCTTCGGTGGTGAAGAAGTTCGCGGTGTTGAGGCTGAAGCCGCGCGCCTTGGCGACGCCGACCCGGTTGAGCCGGTTGGCCATCTCATCGGCGGCTGTCCACCGGGAGTGCCCCGCGTCGACGTAGACCGCGGTGCCCGGGTTGCGGGTCAGCGTGTCGACCGCGTAGCTCATCAGGTTGTAGCGTTCCTCGCGCTGATCGCCCGAGAGGCAGTCGGCCATGGCGAGGGCATCGGGTTCGAGGATGACCGCCGCGGGCCCGGCGCCGATGGCTGCCGCGACGCCGTCGATCCAGCCCTGGTAGGCCCCGGCCGATCCGAATCCGCCCGCGGCGTAGCTGCCGCAGTCACGATGCGGGATCCCGTACAGCGCCAGGATCGGCATGGTGCCCGCGGCCTGTGCCGTGGCGATGTACTTCGAGTCCACCGCGGGGCTGGACACGTTGTCCATCCAGTACGCGGTCGGGGTATTGGCGATGGCGGTCAACTCGGGACTCGGGTTGCCCGGAAGCGCCCGCATGGCTTTGGACTGCGGATTGACGTAGAAGGTCTGGCCGGCCAACGGGTTCCCGTCCGCGGCCAGGCTCGCCGGTGCGGCGGCCAGGCCGATTGCGGCAACTGCCGCAACCGTCAGGAAGGGGGCGATCCAACGCGTGACTGCACCGGCAGCTGAGGACATCACCCCAGGAAATTAACGGTTCGCAGCGTCATGCGCCAGTCACCGACGGCGGGTGCCGGATCAAACTCGACGGTGCAGCGTCAGCAGGGTGATCTCGCTCGGCGCGAAGATCCGGAACGGCGGACCCCAGAACCCGGTGCCCCGACTGGTGTAGAGCTGTGTCCGGTCGCCGTGCCTGCTCAACCCCTGCACCACGGGCTGTTCGAGTCTGACCAGAAAGTTGAAAGGCCAGATCTGCCCGCCGTGAGTATGACCGGAGAGCTGCAGGTCGACTCCCGCCGCCGCGGCCGTCACCACCTGTGTGGGCTGATGCGCGAGCAGCATCACCGGCAGTGTCGGATCGCTATCGGCCAGCGCTGCTTCGAGATTCGCTCCGTGCCCGGCTACACCGGCTGCTTGGGCGGTCGCGTCGTCAACGCCCGCGATGATCAGCCGGTCGCCGTTTCGTTCGACGACGATGTGGCGGTTGTGCAATGCGTCCCAGCCGATGCCGTCGATGTAGTCGAGCCAGCCCTGGGCTTCGCTGAAGTATTCGTGGTTACCGGTGACGTACACGCGGGCGAGCCGCGCCCACACCGCCGCAAGGGGTTCGGCCTGGGTCAGGCGCACGTCCACCGTTCCGTCGGCGATGTCGCCGACGTGACACACCACGTCGGCGTCGAGTTCGTTGACCCGATCCACCACGGCCGCGGACCAGCGGGCGCGGTCGATCGGCCCGTAGTGGGTGTCGGTGATCACGGCTATCCGCATACCGTCCAGGCCGCTCCCCAGCCTGGCGATGCCGACATCGACGCGCCGGATCCGCGGCACTCGCATCGCTTCGGCGTAACCCCACACCAACAGGGCAACGACGACGGCCACCACCACACCCGCGACCACGCGCGAGCGGTCGGGATCGTCGACGCCCAGCACGAACAACGCCAGCCGAAGCAGTTGGGCCAGCACGGACCAGACGAACAGCACCCACATCACGCCGAGCAGCGTGTCTCCGGTCGCGGCGGCCCAGTCCCGGTGCCGATGACCGTGCCCCAGCATCATCGTCAACGGCAACGCGGCGAAAGCTGCCGCGAATACCACAGTTCCGGCGACAGGTACGAAGGTCGGCCATTGCGTGCCCGCCGACAACAGCGTCCACCAGGGCACCGCGAGCAGGAGCAACACAACGGCTGATACGAGGAGCAGCCGACGCCACCGGCGGCCGGGGTGAGCAGATGCTACCGACTCGACCTCGGCGGCCGGGGAGTCTTGCATTACAACGAGGGTACCTGCGTCGGGTACCACCGGTACTTACCGGCAGCGGTGCCGGTGTCGGTGCCGAGCGCAGCCGTGGACAACCGCGGATTTGTGTTCGGCACCACACTCCCGTTAGTTTTATTAAATGTTTGATACAACAGCGCGCGGCGGCCCACCTCCCCTGCATGGGACCCGCGTCGTGGATGCCGCCACCATCTACGCGGGCCCGATGATCGCGACACTGCTCGGCGACTTCGGCGCCGATGTGGTCAAGGTTGAGCACCCGCGCGGCGACGGCCTGCGGCAATGGGAGTGGCGCAAGGACGACGAATCGTTGTGGTGGGCGCTGACCGGCAGAAACAAGCGCGATATCAGCCTGGCGCTGTCGGACCCCCGGGGCGCGGAGGTCATGCGCCGCCTGCTGGCCGAGGCGGATGTGTTCATCGAGAACTTCCGGCCGGGCACATTGGAGAAGTGGGGTCTGGATCCCGAGGACCTGCTGGCGGCCAACCCGAAGCTGGTCGTCGTCCGCGTCTCGGGTTTCGGCCAGACCGGTCCCTACAGTTCCCGCCCGGGTTTCGGCACCATCGCCGAGGCGATGTCGGGGTTCGCCGACACCAACGGTGCCGCCGACGGCCCGCCGGTGCTCCCCCAGTGGCCGCTGGCCGACGGTGTGGCCGCGCTGGCCGGGGCTTTCGCGACGATGGTGGCGCTGCGCCACGCCGAGGCGACCGGCCAGGGCCAGATCGTCGACCTGTCCATCTACGAACCGCTGTTCTGGATCCTCGGAGCCCAGACCTCGGCCCACGACCAGCTCGGCACGCTGCCGACCCGGCAGGGCAGCCGGACGGGTTTCAACGTGCCCCGGGAATGCTTCCAGACCCGCGACGGCCGGTGGATCGCGTTGTCGGGTGCGACCACCGCCACCGCTCAGCGGATCATGCGTGCCGTCGACCGGCCGGATCTGGCCGCAGCGGAATGGTTCACCGACATCTCCGGCCGGATCGCCCATCGCGACGAGATCGACGAGGCCATCGCCACCTGGGTCGGCCGGCGGGACAACGCCGACGTGCTGGCGATGTTCGATTCGGTCGGCGCGACCGCGGGCCCGGTGTACAGCGCGGCCGATATCGCCGCCGACCCGCATTTCACCGAGCGGGGCAGCGTGGTCACCGTGGACCATCCGACGCTCGGGCCGCTGCGCATGCAGGGCCTGATCGCCCGGTTGTCGCGAACACCGGGGCACATCAAAAGCCCAGGACCGGCGATCGGCGAACACAACGACGCCATCTTGCGCGGCGAATTGGCTTACCCCGACGACGTTCTGGACGAACTGACCAAGGCAGGCGTCATCGGCCCGACCCTTCAGCCCATCTCATCGGAACGAGGAATCTCATGACCGCAACCCCGGAGCGGGCGATGCCCGACGAACGGTTGGTCCGGCGCGTCGCGCTGGCCAGCGGCATCGGCTCGATGCTCGAGTTCTACGACTTCTATCTCTACGGCGCGCTGTCGGCGACCATTTTCGGCGCGCTGTTCTTCCACAGCGCCGACCCTGCCGTCGGCACCCTGCTCGCGTTGGCCACCTTCGGCGTGGGTTTCGTGGCACGCCCGCTCGGCGGCATCATCGCGGGCCACTTCGGGGACAAGTTGGGACGCAAGAGCGTACTGATCGCCACCCTCGCGCTGATGGGGGTGTCCACGGTCGGTATCGGCCTGCTGCCGACCTACGAGACGATCGGCGTCGCGGCGCCGATCCTGTTGGTCACGCTGCGCATCCTGCAGGGCCTCGCGCACGGCGGCGAGTGGGGCGGTGCATCGATCATGACGATCGAGCACGCCCCGGAGGGCCGCCGCGGTTTCTACGGCAGCTGCCCCCAGATGGGTATTTACGCCGGGCTGGTGCTGGCCAGTTTGGTGTTGGGGGCGTTCATGCTGCTGCCCGACGAACAGTTCCTGAGCTGGGGCTGGCGGATACCCTTCATCCTCGGTGCCGGGTTGATGCTGCTCGGGCTCTGGCTGCGGCGGGCGATCACCGAGTCACCGGAGTTCGCCGCGGTACTCGCGGCCCGCGCGGCCGAACCCGAGCCGGAGAGCAAGAACATCCCGCTGCTGGAGGCGTTGCGCTCCGGCCGGCGTGGCATCGTCGTCACGTTCTGCGCGAAGGCCGCCGAGACCTGCACGTTCTACCTGATCACGGTGTTCGCCCTGACGCTGGCCAAGAACGGTGCCGGCGAATCCTCGGCGCGTAACGCCATCCTGGTGGCGGCCGTGGTCGCCATCCTCACGATCGGCCTGTTCGGTGTGCTCGCCGACAAGATCGGCACGCGAACGGTCTACATCGCCGGTGCCGCCTTCATGGTGCTGTTCGCCTTCCCGTTCTTCTGGCTGGCGGGCGCCAACTCCTGGTGGTCGCTGTGGACGGCGATGATCATCGGCCTGGCCGTGGCTCATTCGCTCATGTATGCGGCGCAGGCCAGCTACTTCTCCGCGTTGTTCGACACCCGAATCCGGTTCACCGGCGCATCGTTGGGCTATCAGCTGGGCGCCGCCCTGGTCGGCGGATTCACCCCGCTCATCGCGGCGTCGCTGCTGCTGCGGAGCGGCGGCGCGACCTGGCCGGTCGCGATCTACGTCGCCGGGGTCTGTCTGCTCAGCTGCCTGGTCATGGCCATCTGGGGCAGAGTCCGGCCCGACGAACCCGCCCCCGTCGTCCCCGGTATTCCGGCGGAGGTGCGGCGATGAACGCGACCACAGTGCCCGAGTACACCAGGGCGGCCGTCGTCCGGGACTTCGGCGAACCGGTCAAGCTCGAAGAGGTGGCCGTCCCGCAGCGGGTGGAGCCGGGTGGCCTGCTGGTCGAGATCGTGGCCTGCTCACTGTGCGGCACCGACGTGCACTGCTGGGAGGGCACCCTGGCCATCCCGGTCGGGCTGCCGCTGATCCTCGGCCACGAGATGGTCGGCCGGATCCTCGCGATCGGGGAGGGCGCCGACGTCGACTCGGCAGGCCGGCCGCTGCGGATCGGCGACCGCATCCTGTGGACCCACGCCGTCTGCGGACGCTGCGTCATGTGCGCCAGGAAGCGTCCGACGCTGTGCCGCAACAAGGTTCCCTACGGTCAGGCCAGCATGAACCAGTGGCCCCACCTGTTGGGCGGACTGGCGCAACATTCCTACGTGCTGCCGGGCTCGGGCCGGCTTCGCGTGCCCGACCGGGTTCCCGACGATCTCGCCAGCATGGCGAGCTGCGCGCTGCGTTCGGTGGTCAACGCGGTCGAGCAGGCCGGCCGGGTCGGACCCGAACACACCGTGGTCGTCCAGGGTGCGGGCCCGTTGGGCATCTTGGCCACCGGACTGTTCGCCCAGGCCGGCGCCGGCCGGGTGATCACCGTGGGCGCCCCCGACGCCCGCTTGGAGATCGCGTCGGAGTTCGGCGCGCACGAGGTCATTTCCCTTGCCGCACATCCAGATCCGGATGATCGGCTGGAGATGATCAAGGACGCCACCGGCGGGCTGGGTGCCGACCTGGTCGCCGAGTTCTCGGGCCACCCCGCCGCTTTCGCCGAGGGCGTGGAGATGGCCGGGCCCGACGCCCGCTATCTGGTGGTCGGTCAACTCGGCGCGGGCACCACGGCCGTCGCACCGGGCACCATCACCAAGAAGAACCTCAACGTCATCGGATCCTTCTCCGGTGACCTCTCGCATTACCGCACAGCTCTCACCATCCTCGAACGCTACGCCGACCGGCTGCCCTTCGACCGCTTGATCAGTGGTCGCTATCCGCTCGGTGACATCGATTCCGTGATGGGACGGATGCAGAGCTTTCAGGAAATCAAACCCGTCCTACTGCCGCAGGAGGCCCTGTCATGACAGTCACCCCGCACCGCTCCCCCGACGTCGCCGCCCTGGCCGACCCCGAATCCGGCGCCGGTGTCGCCGATCTCGCGATGTTCATCGACGGGTCGGCGGTCGCTGCCGCCGATGGCGCGACCTTCGACTCTTACGAGCCGCGGTCGGGCCGGGTCTGGGCGAGGCTGCCGCGCGGCGGCGGCGCCGACGTCGACCGGGCCGTCCGCGCGGCACGCGCGGCGTTCGAGGGACCGTGGGCCGCGGTCTCCGCCGCCGACCGGGGCCGCTTCCTGATGAAGATCGCGGCGGCCGTGGACCGGCACCGCGATCAGCTCACCGTCATCGAGTCCCGCGACAACGGCAAGCCGGTCCGTGAGGTGCGCGCCGAGATCGATGCGGTGGTCCGCTATTTCGAGTACTTCGCCGGCGTATGCCAGACCACGCTCGGTGAAACCCATCCGCAGGCGGCGACGGCCTTCAGCTACACCCGGCGCGAGCCGGTCGGCGTGGTCGGGGCGATCGTGCCGTGGAACTCACCGCTGCTCATGCTGGCCTGGAAGCTCTCCCCGGCGCTGGCAGGCGGCAACACCATCGTCCTCAAACCCGCCGAGGAGACGTCGGTCTCCGCGGTGGTCTTCGCCGGGATCATCGCCGAGGCAGGGTTGCCCGACGGGGTGTTCAACGTGGTGACCGGGGTCGGTGAGGAGGCCGGCGCCGCGCTGGTGGCGCACCCCGATGTCGACAAGATCGCCTTCACCGGCTCGACCGAGGTGGGCAGGCAGATCGCCGCGACGGCGGCCTCCGACCTCAAGCTCGTCACCTTCGAACTGGGTGGCAAATCCCCCACGGTGATCTTCGCCGATGCCGACCTGGACGCGGCGGTGCACCGCACGGCCTACGGCATCTTCTCGGCGGCCGGGCAGTCGTGTCAGGCGGCGTCGCGGATCTTCGTGCAGGAGTCCGTCCACGACGAGTTCCTGGATCGTTTCTCGGCGTTGGCGCGCCGGATCCGCGTCGGCGACCCGCTTTCGGAACGGACCCAGATGGGCGCGCAGATCTCGGCGCAGCACCGGGAGCGGATCGCCGGATACGTCGCGAGCGGCACCCAGGAGGGCGCCCGGCTCGTCTGTGGCGGAACCCGGCCCACCGAGCCGCCGCTGGCCGACGGCTACTTCTATTCGCCGACCATCCTCGACGGCGTGAACCGGGACATGACCATGATCCGGGAGGAGATCTTCGGACCGGTGACCGGCGTGATGACCTTCACCGACGAGGCCGACGCCCTCGCCAAGGCCAACGACACCGAGTACGGGCTGGCCGGGTCGGTGTGGACCCGCGATGTCGCCCGCGCACACCGGGTCGCGGCCGGTATCGCGGCCGGCCTCATCTGGGTCAACACCACCCGCACGATCAACCACCTGGTGCCGTTCGGCGGCTACAAACAGTCCGGGTACGGACGTGAGGGCGGCCAGGCCGTGATGGATCACTACACCCGGATCAAATCGGTGTGGGTGGACCTGCAGGACGATCTGCCGAACTGGTACGCCGACTGATGGGCGGGCAACGCGCATTACCCGCACTTCGCACGGTGCTGTTCGTGCCGGGCGACCGCCCCGACCGGATCGCCAAGGCGGCCGCGGGCACGGCCGTCGGCGTGGCGATCGATCTGGAAGACGCGGTCGCCGTGGCGCGCAAGGAGGCGGCCCGCGAAGCCGTCGCGGGCGCACTGCCCGCGCTTCCCGACGCTGCCCCGGTGATCTGCGTGCGAATCAACGCCATTGACAGCGGTCTCGCCGAGGATGACCTGGCCGCCCTGGACCCGGCGCTTCATCGCATCGATCTGATCATCCTCCCGATGAGCGCCGAACCCGACGGCGTCCGACGGGCCGCCGACCTGCTGACCCGCGCGGAGCGGGCCGCCGGGATCGAGGCCGGCCGGATCGGCATCGTCCCCCTGGTCGAGACGGCGGCGGGGGTGCTCGACGCGGCCGCGATCGCCGCCGCGGATACCCGGGTGCACACGCTGGCGTTCGGCCCTGCGGATCTGTCCCGGGAGCTCGGCATCACCCCGACCGCCGACGGCGACGAATTCCTTTTCGCGCGTTCCCAACTGGTCCTCGCGGCGGCCGCCGCCCACTGCCCGCCGCCGGTCGACGGCCCCTACCTCGTCCTCAACGATGACGACGGGCTGGCCCGCTCGGCCGGCCGGGCCCGGCAGCTCGGGTTCGGCGGCAAGCAGGTCATCCACCCGTCGCAGATTCCCGTGGTGGCCGGGGCCTTTGCGGCCAGTCCCGCCGAGATCGATTGGGCCAGGACGGTCGACGCCGCCTTCACCGCCGCCGAAGCCGAAGGTGTCTCGTCGATCAGACTTCCCGACGGGACATTCGTCGACTATCCGGTTGTCCGGCGGGCGAGGGCGATCCTGGCCGAAGCCGGGTGAGGAAACGGTGCCTCGGCCCCGATCGCGGTACCGTCTGATGTGATGGCAACCCCACCCGAGCCGCTCCCGACCACCAAGGCGGAAGAGGCGTTCATCGAGATCCGCCGCCTGATCGAACGCGGCCGGCTGCCGGGTGGCGCCAAGCTGACCCTGTCCAGCCTGTCCGACGAGTTGCAGATGAGTCTGACCCCGATCCGGGAGGCCCTGCGCATGCTGCAGGCCAACGGGCTGGTCGAATACAAACGTCATCACGGACACGTCGTGACGCAATACTCGATCCGGCGCGCCGAGGAGACCTACCTGCTGCGTCAGACGCTCGAACCGCTGGCGACCAGGCTTGCGGCGGAGAACGCGACGGCGGACGAGCTGCGGAGCATCCGCGAACTCCAGGAGGAGTTCCGGCTCGTCGTCGACGGAGACCCGCCCCGCTTCGCCGACGTGGTCGATCTCAACGCGCGGTGGCACCGGATGGTGTACGCGTCGGCGCATTCGACCCTGTTGGACGAATTCATCGACCGGCTCTGGACCGGCGTGCCGTATCAGGCGATCTGGTTCGTTCAGCGCAGGCACCGATCGGTCGCCGACCACGACACCGTCACGGCCGCCCTGGAGAAGCGACAGGCCGAGGCCGCCCAGCAAGCCATGCTGGACCACATCGGGCGGGGCCGCGCCGCGACGGTGGAGCACCTGCAGGCCATCGGCGCCCCCGAGGAGTGACCGCGTACTAGGTACACCCGCACGAATTGCGATGATGGAATGTCGTCGGTACCCGAATGTGTTGCGGCGCATCATCCTGGCCCCGAATCCGGCGCAGCAGCAGTTCGACCGCGGTGACGCCGATCGTCTCGACGTCCTGCGCCGCCGCGGTGAGCTTGGGCTCGAACAGGTCCGACCATTCGAAGTCGTCGTAGCAGACGAAGGCCACATCGGCCGGAATCGACAAACCAAGGCTGCGAATGGCTTTGAGTGTCCCGATGGTCATGGCATTGTTCAACGACACCAGTGCGGTCGGCCGGTCCTCCCCCGCCATCAGCGAACGCACCTCACGCTCCGCCACGTCGGTGTTGGAGTCGCCGTCGAGGACCAGGGCGGCATCCACCGCGATACCGCGGTCGGTGAGCGCCGCGGAGTATCCATCGAACCGTTCGGTGGTGGAGGAGATCCCGGCGAGGCCGCGTACCACCGCGATCCGGCGATGCCCGAGGTCGAGCAGGTGTTCGGTCAGCGACCGTGCCGACGAGAAGTTCTCCGGGCCGACCTGATCGCTGCCGATGTCGACGCCGCGGTCGATCAGGACCAGCGGGGTTCCGGTGCGGATGATCTCCGGGAGGGTGACCCGCTCCGACCCGGCCGCGGGTGCCACGATCATCCCGTCCACCTGCCGGTCCAGAAGTGAGCCGGTGACCCGTTTCTCCGACTCCGCGTCGTCGTGGGAATCCCCGACGATCAGCACATACCCGGCGTCCGACAGGGCCTGTTCCACGGCGTGGACAAGGCTCCCGAAGTACGGATTGGTCAGGGCGGAGATCGAGAGTCCGACGGTGTGCGTACGCCCGGCCGCCAGCGATCGGGCGACGACGTTGCGCCGGTACCCGGTCTCCTCGATGGCCGCTTCGACACGCAGCCGGGTTGCGGTGTCGACCTTGCGGGTGCCGTTGAGCACATGCGAGACCGTGGAGGCCGAGACGCCGGCGATGCGGGCGACATCACCCATCGTGGTCATCGGAGACGCACGATGCGGTCCGCTCGACCTGCGGTCGACTCGATCAGCCGGGCATTGCGCTCGTCGGACCCGAAGGTCCAGAACGCGGCATCCTCAGCCGACTTTCCGTGCGCTTCGTGCCGGCGCAGCAGCCGGGCATGGCGGACCTCGGTGTCGGGGGCCAGGAACCACACCTCGTCGATGCAGGACCGCGCCGCGGGCCAGGCATCCGATTCCAGCAGAAGGTAATTGCCCTCGGTGACCACGAGCGGCACCGAGGCCGGGATAACGATGGACGAGCCGATCGAGTCCTCGATCTCACGCCGGAACCGGGGCGCGTACACGATGGGATCGCCGGCGCGCTGCTCCCGCAGGGTCGCCATCAGCCGGGCATACCCGCCGGCGTCGAACGTGTCATGCGCGCCCTTGCGGTCCCGGATACCCATGTCGACCAGGACGTGGTTGGCCAGATGGAAACCGTCCATCGGTACCAGCACGGCGATGTCGGGTCCCAGCGCGGTGACGAGTTGCTCTGCGACGGTGGACTTCCCGGCCCCCGGAGCTCCGGTGAGGCCGAGGATGCGGCGTTGCCCCGGCACGACGAGCGCTTTCGCCTCCGCGACCAACTGGTCGAGCGTGGCGTCCTGCACATCCTGCTCGGTGATCACCGTTCCCGCTTTCGAGTCTGTTCCTTGAGTTCGCTCAGCCACGCCCGCGGCCCGACCACCGAACACCGTAGTGCCGCCACCCGGGCGGAGCGATCGATGCGCGTGACGAGAGCGCTCTCGGCCTGGGTGGTGAAGTACGCGTAGGCACCGTGGAAGGCATCGCCCGCACCCAGCGTGTCGACCGCCACCACCGGTTGCACCGGCACCGACCCGGACTCGCCATTCGACCACCACTCGACGGGATCACCGCCATGGGTGGTGACGACCGTACGGACACCGATGCCGACCAGCGTCGCGGCGGTGGCCTCCGAGGTTTCGGTGCCCGGCATCCGGAAGTCGTTGGAGCACACCATGTCCGTCACGTCCGCAACGATGTCGCCGATCACCGGCTTCCATCGGCCGGCGTCGACGACGACCGGGATGGCCCGTGCGGCGGCATGTCGAACGGCGGCACCCGCGATCAGGGGATGGTGCCCGTCGACGAGCACCACGTCGGCATCCGCGACGAGGTCGGCGAGGTCTCCCGGCGGTGGCGCCTGGGAGTTCACCGCGTCGGCCGAGACGACCGACCGGTCACCGGTCGACTCGGCCACCGACACGGCGGATACCGGTACCGTTCGGGTGCTGCCCGCCGCCGCGTCGACGACGCCGACGCCGTGGGCGGCAAGGTCGGCCCGGATCAGTCCGGCGACCGGATCCTCGCCGAGGGCGGTCACCAGGATCGCGCCACCGCCCAGCGCCGCGAAGGTGACGGCCGCGTTCGCGGCTGGCCCGCCTGCGGCGACGAACTGAGCGGTCGAGGTGATCTTCTGGTTCGCCGCAGGTGCTTTCGCGACACGGTGGATGACGTCGAGCGTGGCCAACCCCACGAAGACGCCTACCGGGGGCTGCTCAGAGGCCGGCGCGTTCGTCATCGGTCGGCTCCTCTGCCCCGGTCATGAGCGCCACCACCTCGGACATCGAGCGCTGCTTGGGATCGACGACGCCGGCACGCTGCCCGAGGCGGTGGATGTGGATCCGGTCGGACACCTCGAACACGTGCGGCATGTCGTGGCTGATGAGCACCACCGGAATACCGCGGGCACGGATCGACTGGATCAGGTCGATGACCTGTCCGGATTCCCGGACGCCGAGGGCGGCCGTCGGCTCGTCCATGATGATCACGCCCCGGCCGAATGCGGCGGCCCGGGCCACCGCGACGCCCTGACGCTGCCCGCCGGACAACGTCTCCACGGCCTGATTCACCGACTTGATGCCGATCTTGAGGTCGGTGAGGTGTTGCGAGGCCTCCTCGCGCATCCTCGGCATGTCCAGCCGGCGGAACACGCGGCCCGCGATGCCTTTTCGCCGCACCTCACGCCCGAGGTACAGATTCGACGCGATATCGAGGGCCGGTACCACCGCGAGATCCTGGTACACCGTTTCGATGCCGGCCGCCCTGGCGTCACGGGTGTTCTTGAACGACACGGGTGTTCCGTTCATCAGGATCTCACCGGAGTCCGGGATCACCGCACCCGCCAAAGCCTTGATCAAACTGGACTTTCCGGCACCGTTGTCCCCGATCACCGCGAGCACCTCGGCCTCGCGGAGCTCGAAGTCGGCCCCGTTGATGGCCGTCACGTTGCCGTACTTCTTGACGAGCCCGCGCGCCTCCAGAACCGGTGCGCTCACTGCGACCTCCTGCGTGCGAATTGATCCACCGCTACCGCCACGATCACGAGAATCCCGGTCGCGATGTTCTGGTAGAGACTGTCGACCCCGGCCTGGGTGAGACCGTTGCGGAGAACGCCGACGATCAACGTGCCCACCAGCGTTCCGACGACCCCTCCGCGCCCACCGAACAAACTGGTCCCGCCGATGACGACGGCGGTGATCGTCTCGAGGTTGGCGTTCTGATATGCGTTCGGGTCGGCGTTGGGGATTCGGCCGAGCGCGGCCCACGCCGCGATGGCGGCGATCACCCCCGTCACGAGGTAGACCGAGAGCAGCACCCGTGCGGATTTGATACCCGACAGGTTCGACGCCTGCGGGTTACCACCAACGGCGTAAATGTGTTTACCCCAGGAGGTTTGGGACAGTGCGTACCACATCACCAGGTAGACCAGGAACATCGCGACCACACCGTAGGTGGTCGAGAACGACCCGATGCGAAAGGAGGTGCCGAGGAAGGTCAGCGGTCCTGGCTCCACGCGGTAGGTCTCGGAGCCCGCGAGCAGGCGGGTGCCGGCCAGTATCGCGGTGAACGTTCCCAGCGTGACGATGAACGGCGGCAGCCGCAGGCCCGTGACGAGCCCGCCGTTGATCGCACCGAACGCCACGCACACCAGCAGTGTCGCCCCGAGCGCCACGACCGGCCCGTTGGCGCCCGCACTCTGGGCCATCACGATGGTTCCGAACACCGCGACCGCGCCGATCGACAGATCGATACCGGAGGTGAGGATGATCAGCGTCTGGCCGACGGCGAGAATGCCGACGACCACCGACTGCTGAAGGATCAGCGACACGTTCTGCGGGTTGAGGAACGAATCCGAGATCGAGCTGAAGATGACGATGGCGATGACGAGTGCCAGCAGCGGGCCGAACAACGGTTCGCGCAGGACGTGCCCCACGTTAAACCGGCTCGCCACCGACGGTGTCGCGGTCGCGGTCGCGGTTGCGCCAGTGCCCATGAACCGACTCAGCCCCAGCAGTTCTGTTCGCCCCAGGCGGTGTCCTTCGATTCGAGTCCGGCGACCGGCTTGTCGGTGACCAGCTGCGAACCGGTGTCGTTGAAGCCGCTGGGCTTGGTTCCGTCCTTGGCGAACTTGACCACGGCCTGCACGCCCTGCTCGGCCATCTTCGCCGGGTACTGCAACACCGTTGCGCCGATCTTGCCGGCCTTCACGTCGGCGATGCCCGTGCAGCTCCCGTCGATCGATCCGATGGTGATCTGCCCCTGGCGGTTGGCGGACTGGATCGCCTGGAAGGCGCCGGCGGCCGCGGGCTCGTTGAGGGTGTAGAGCGCGTTGATACGCGGGGCGCGCTGGAGGATGTTCTCCATGGCGGTCTGTGCCTTGGTCTGATCGCCGTTGGTGTTCTCCCGGCCGACGATCTCCGGCGAGTCGTCCGCGATGCCGAAGCCCTCGAGGAATCCGTCGTGCCGGAAGGTGTCGACCGTTCCGCCCGGGGTGCCGTCGAGCATCACGACCTGAGGTGTGGCGTCGCCGATCGCGGCCCTGACCCATTTGCCCTGGCTGACGCCCGCGGCCTTGTTGTCGGTCGCGAACGTCGCGTCGACCGCGTCCTCGGGGTCGGTCGCGGTGTCGAGCGCGATCACGACGATGCCGGCGTCGCGCGCTTTCTTGATCGCGTCGAGCACCCCGGTGGAGGAGTTCGGGGTGATCAGGATTCCTTTGACGCCCTGGCCGACCATGTTCTCGATGGCCGCGACCTGACCCTCGTTGTCACCGTCGAACGCGCCCGCGACCGCGATCAGCTCGGCGCCGTCCTGGTCGGCCTGGGCCTGGGCGGCCTCACGCAACTTCACGAAGTACGGGTTCGAATCGGTCTTGGTGATCAGGCCGACCTTGACGCTGTCCGAACCCGACCCGCCGCAGGCGGTCAGCCCGAGTACCAGCGAGGCTGCCATCAGCGCCGCCCCGATCGGCCGCGTGCTCCGGTTGCGCTTTACGAACATGTGGTCTCCCTTGACCCCGATGAGGCGCCCATCGCGCCGCGTGTTTCGCAGGAGCTTAAGCGGCAGGCAAGCGCTTGCGCATGCGCTTGCGCGAAAAAGTTCCGCCGATTTTCAGGAGCGCGGTGCCGTGGCCCGGATGCCGGCAAGCACCACCTCGACGATGTGCTCGGCGTCCGCGCGGGTGAACGGGCGCACGCCGCGGTTGACGATGAGGCGTACCGGTCCGGAGATCAGCTCGCCGAGGAAACCGCTGTCGACCGGTGGCACCTCGCCGCGGTCGACGGCGAGGTCCACTCGCCGCTGCGTGGCCGCTCCGCGCTGCTCGAGGATCCTGGCCACCGTCTGGCGGACCGCGGGGTTCTCATGGGTGGGCCGGATAGCCAGATCGAGCGCCTGGCCGAAGGGCGTGTCCAGACCACGCGCCAGAGCTAACAGGTAGTCCACCAGATCACGGTGAAGGTCTCCGGTGTCGGCGATGGACGCCAGGTCCTCGGCGTAGCGCAGCAGGGCCTCGGCGACCAACTCCTCGCGGTCGGGCCAGTTGCGGTAGACGCTGGCCCGGTGCACGCCGGCCCGTTCGGCGACCTCCTCGTAACGGAAGCCCGCGATACCGTCGCGCGCGACCAGCTCTGCCGTCGCGCCGAGGATCTGCGCCCGCACCCGCGCATTGCGCCCACCGGGGCGGCGCGCCGAGGGCTGATTCGCCGTGCCGTCGGCCATCCCCGTGCTCACCTCCCGCACCGCGCTCGAATGCCGATTGTCGCCGGGCCGGGCGTTGCGGGGCAAGCCGGTCGCGGTTAAGCTTCCTATAGCGACACTATATCGCTTTTAATCGGAATGTTCACCGGCACATCCATCCGACGAAATCGGGAGCGGGTAACCATGCATGTCCTCATCTCCGGTGCCGGCATAGCCGGGCTCACCTGCGCCATCGAACTCGGAACGCGCGGCCACGACGTCACCGTCGTCGAGTACGGCAGGCATTTCCGGCTCGAAGGCACGCCCGTGGACATCCGCGGCGCGGCGATCGAGACCGTGGACAGGATGGGCCTACTCGACAAGATCCGTGCCGTTCGGCTGCAGATGTCGGAGTCGAGCCGGTTCGTCGACGCCGACGGTGCACCAGTGGCCCGGGTTCCGCTGGCGGACAACGATTCCGACGACATCGAGATACTGCGCGAAGATCTGGTGCAGATTCTCGCCGACGCGCTCCCGGACGCCGTGAAGATCCGTTTCGGGGACTCGATCCGGGCACTGGCCGACGACGGCGACGTGGGTTTCGCATCGGGCCGTACCGGACGATACGACCTGGTGATCGGTGCCGACGGTCAGCACTCCGCGGTGCGCGGGTTGGTGTTCGGGCCGGAGCGGGACCACCTCCGGCACCTCGGCGTCTACTTCGCCCTGGCCAATCTGCCCGGCGACGCGTGGTCCGATGACGCCAATTCGATCTACAACCTTCCCGACCGGATGGCGAGCATCTTCCGGTACAAGGCCAAGACCGTCGCGGTCTTCCAGTTCCGCTCCAGACCACTCGATTACGACCACCATGACCCGGACGCCCAGAAACGGATCCTCTACGACACATTCGCGGGTTACCGCTCGTGGCGGATCCCCGAACTGCTCGATGCGGTCCGCGCCGACCCCGAGTTCTTCTTCGACGCCGCGAGCCAGATCCACCTGCCCACCTGGCATCGCGGCCGCGTCGTCCTCGTCGGCGACGCGGGGTACTGCCCGGCCTTCCTCTCCGGCCGGGGCACCTCGCTCGCGCTCACCGGTGCCCAGTTCCTCGCCGAGGAGCTCGAGCGGTGCGGCACTGCCGAACTCGCCGACCTCACCGCTGCGTTCGAGCGGTACGAGGCCCGGCAACGCCCCCACGTCACCTTCGCCCAGGCGATCGTCGACCGTGGCCGCGACCACCTGCTGCCCGCCACCTGGGCCGACATCGCCGCCCGCAACACGCGTCTGCAAAGCGGCTGCGCGGCAGGTGATTCCCAGTGAAAGACACCCTGGAACCACCCGTCGCCGACGATCGGGAACACCGGTGGAGTGGGCGACTCATCCTCTGGGCGGCGGTCCTGATCCTCGCCAACGTCCTGGCCGACGTCGTCATCGGCTCGCCCATGATGGTGCTGCCGCAGTTACTGGAGCATTTCGACACCGATCAGGCTGCCTGGCTGAACGCGAGCGCGATGCTGGCCGGGGCGATCTGGTCACCGCTGCTCGCGAAGAGCTCCGACATCTTCGGCAAGCGCCGGATACTGCTCGCCACGCTGACCCTCGCCTGCGTCGGTGCGCTGGCCTGCCTCGCCGCGCCCAACCTCTGGATCTTCCTGGTGGGCCGGTTTCTCCAGGGCGCCGCGTTCGCCGCGGTCTTCCTCACCGTCGCCCTCTCCCGCCAGATCTGTGCCCCGAAGGTGGCGATGGCCGTGGTCGGGCTCGTGACCTCCGGCTCATCGCTCGTCGGCATCGTCGAGCCATTCCTGATGAAGCCGATCATCGATGCGTTCGGTTACCGCAGCGTATTCGTCACCGCCGCGCTGCTCGCCGCTCTCGCCGCGATCTCCGTGCGCACCTTCATCCCGGAGTCGCCGATCCGCAGCGCCGGCCGGGTCGACGTGGGCGGGGCGCTGCTCCTCGGCGGCGGCCTCGGCGCGGTGCTCGCCTACGTCAGCCTCGGCCGTGACCACGGATGGTTGTCCGTGGGCATGGTCGTGCTGCTGGCCGCCGGTGCCGCCGCATTGGCCGGCTGGGTATTGCGCACCCTACGGGTCGACGAGCCGATCGTGGACCTCCGAGCGCTGACCCGCCCGATCCTGCTGACACTGCTGGCTCTGCTCCTGGCGGCCGGCGCCTTCCGCAGCATGCTGCAACTCACCGGCATCATCGGCCAGGTACCCCCTGAGCTGGGGCTCGGCTACGGGCTGGGTGATGGGGAGGCGATCGCCGTGCTACTCGCCGCGCCCAACCTCGGCATTGTCGTGGGCGGTGTGTGCGCCGGCTGGCTCGCGGGACGGATCGGTCCTGGCGGCACCCTCCTCGCCGGCATCGGCGTCGGAGTTGTGGGCACCTTCGCGATGCTCGCGGGCGTGTCAACGCTGCCGCTGGCGATCGTCTGCGGAGCGATGCTCGGCATCGCCGCCGGTGCGATCGGCGCGTCCGGCTACAACCTGGCGACCGACCTGGTGTCCCCGCAGCGGCAGGGCACCGTCGCCGGACTGGTGTCGGTCGTCCTCGCCCTCGGCTCGGTCATCGTCAACATGGCCGGAGGCGAGATACTCAAAGCCACCAAGGTTTCCGGCGTCGTCGTTGACGGTGCCCCGGTCAGCACGGCGACCGGGGTGCACCTCTACGTCGCGATGGCGGGCGTGCTCTTCGTCCTCGCCGCGGTACCTGCGATCACGCTGGTGCGCAAGCGATGAACGTCGAGCCGCGTATCCAGATCGTGGGTTACGCGATGGACGGTGTGCCGAGCAGAAGGCGCAGCGCGGGCTTGTCGATCTTACCGATGGCGTTCTTCGGGATATCCTCGACCAGAAGGATTTCCGGCTGCTTGTACTCCGCCAACGACGCCTTCAGGTGGTAGGTCAGGTCGTCGCCGGTCACGCCGCTTTCGGGCTTGGGCCGGACGAACGCAACGGGTACCTGGCCGTAGATGGCGTCGGGCCGTCCGACCACGGCGGCTTCGGCCACGCAGGGGTGCTCGTAGAGCACCCATTCGATCTCCTTGGGGTAGATGGCCTCCCCCCCGCGGATGATCATGTCCTTCGCGCGGTCGACCAGGGTGAGGTAGCCGTCGGAGTCCAGCACGCCGACGTCACCCGTGCGCAGCCAACCGTCGACGATCGCCTTGGCGGTCTCCTCCGGGTGATTGAGGTAACCACGCATCACGTTGGGCCCCTGAATGGCGACCTCCCCGGGTGATCCGTGGGTAGCCATCGACCCGTCAGGCGCCAGGATCGCGACCCGTTGCCAGGGCAACGCCATCCCGACGGTTCCCGGCCTGCGAATACCGATGCGGGGGTTGGCCGTCGCGGCGCAGGTCGCCTCTGACAGGCCATAACCTTCGATAATCGGTACGCCGTAACGGCTTTCGAACGCGCAGAGCAGGGCGGGCGGCATCGGCGCGGCGCCGCAGATCGCGAACTGCAGCGAGCTGGTGTCGGGGGTGACATCGGCGGGCAACGCTTCGAGCGTCGCGTAGGTCGTCGGTACGGCCGAGAAGTAGGTGGGGCGGTACTTTTCGACCAGGTCCAAGAAGGTTCGCGGGTCGAACCTTTCGGCGACGGTGGCCCGGCCGCCGGCCAGCAGTGGCGACAACACGCTGACCACGATCCCGCTGGCGTGGAACATCGGCAGGATCACCAGTGAATGCGTACCGGGGCCGCTCTCCATCGCCGCGCCGATCGACTCCGCCATCGCCATCACGTTGTCGTGGGTGAGCATGATTCCCTTGGGCCTGCCGGTCGTCCCGCTGGTGTACACAAGCAGCGCGAGATCGGCGCCGTGGCTCGGCGTGGCCGGGAGCGGCGCCGCCGCACCGGGCTCGTTGAGAGCCTCGACCGACAGCCCCGCAACCGTTCCGACGTCGCGCCCGTCCTCGGTGATCAGCAGGCGCGAGCCGGAGTCGGCGAGCTGGTGCTCGACGTCGGCGGCGGTCAGCGAGGGGTTGACGGGGGTGACCGCCGCGCCCACCTTCCACGCGGCGAACAGGGCGATGATCAGCTCGACGCGGTTGGGGAGCTGCACCGCGACCACGTCGCCCACGCTCACCCCGCTGGCGGCCAGGCGGGCACGGGCGTGATCGATGCGGGCCAATACGTCGGCGTTGGTCAACGTTCCGTTGTGCTCATCCGCCAATGCAGGCAACCGTGGATCGTGATGAGTCCGGTGCTCGAATAGGTTGGCGAAATACATCGCGGCGCTCCTGACGTGCATCCCTGCTGAAGTGTTGCTTAACGCTATGGCCAGCAAGATGACGTGCACCAGATGCGCGTCAGCCGAAGTATCGGCCTGTATTTGTGCGCTCCGCACGCCCCTGAGTGGACGGGTCAGTGAGCCTGTCCGGCGGGCACCAACATCGACTTGCCCATCCACCGGCAGGCGAGAAGCGCGATCTGAATATTGACGACAACGTCCGGGTCGTCGAACGATGCCGCGCAGGTCTCCATCGCCTGCGTGACCCGGTATTGGATGGTGTTTCGGTGCAGGAACAACGCCTCCGCGGTGCCGGCGTAGCTGCGGTTACGGGCCAGGAATTCACGCAGCGTCTCGCGCAGCCAGCCGTTTCGCTCGTCGTCGACGGCCAACGCACCGAGGGTCCGCCGGACGAACAGCTGCAGATCGCTCACGTTCGCCGCCATCAGCGCGATCGGCGCAACCTGCGCATGACACACCAATCGGCCCAATTCCGGCCCTCCCGCGAGGGCGACTGCCTTGGCCTGCTCGGCTTCCCGCAGTGACCGGCGGAACCCGTCGACTCCGTGACCGACGTCGCCCACGGCGAGCCGGACCGCGAGATCGCCCTCGGTGAGCGCGGCTCGTAGCCCGTCGTGGTCGATGCCGCCGGTCGGCCACCACACCCGGGCTTCGCGCTCATCGGTGGGCACCACCAACGAGGGTCCGGCCGCGGCCATCGCCTTGCCGATCACCGCCCTCGCGTTGTCGAAGACGTCGGCCACATCCCGCGTGACCACCGTGTCGTCCGGCCACATCACCGCCGCCACGTGGCTGCGGTCCAGCCGGTAGTTCAACGCCTCCTCGGCTCTTCCGATGTCGACCGCCGCTCCCGGCAGCAGCTCGTTGACCCAATGCTGGCGCAGGCCACTGCGACTGCTGACCCACCGGTCACGTTCCTGTTCGTAGGCATGCCCCACCTGGTCGCAGATGCGGTCGATCCAGGCCGCGGCGCGGTGGACCAGTTCACGAGCAGCCGACAGGGCCTGCTCCCTCGTCGCCTGGGTCTGCAGCAGTGCCATCGCGTCGTCGACGAACCGCCCGTGACCGATCCGGTACGCGCGGATCAGCGCCGAGAGCGAAACATCGCGCTGGGCCAGGGCCCGCCCGTAGGCCAGCGCAGCGCCGGGCGCCTCGATATCGGCTTCGGCACCACCGTGTTCGAGGAAGTGGATCAGCGCGATGACGTTCTCGGTGATGCTGGCGTTGAGCAGGTCGACCATTCGCGAGTCGTGATCGAGCGTCCGGATCTCCGAGCGCGTGGTCAACACGAGCCCGGTGATGAACTCGTCGCGGCGCGCACTCATCTGCTGGGCAACCCACGCCACGAAGGCCGACCCGTCGTCTGTCACCGCCGGTTGCCCTCCTCGTCCCAGTTCTCGGCCACCTTCTTGCTGGGCTGCACCCGGGGCGGCTCTCCGGGCATCTTCGGATAGCTGGGCGGATAGGGCAGGTCACCGAGGCCGCGGTCCTCGTCGGCGGCGACCATCTCCAGCAGCGGCTTGAGTGACTGTTTCTGAGAGTCGATCGAGGCCCACGGATCTTGGCGTCCGGCAAGGAAATCCGGCACCGTCGCGATGGTGTAATCATCCGGGTCGGCATCGCGCAGCTCCGCCCAGCTCAACGGGGTCGACACCGTCGCGATCGGGGTCTTGCGCGCCGAATACGCCGAGGCGAAGGTGCGGTCGCGGGCGTTCTGGTTGTAGTCGATGAACAACCGCTCGCCCCGCTCCTCCTTCCACCACGATGTGGTCACAGCGTCGGGGGCGCGCCGCTCCACCTCACGGGCCAGCGCGATCCCGGCGCGACGCACCTGAATGAAATCCCATTCCGGTCTGATCCGCAGGAACACGTGCACGCCGCGGCCGCCCGAGGTCTTCGGGTAACCGACCAGGCCGAGTTCGTCGAGCAGCGGCCTGAGCACATCGCAGGCGATCGTGCTGGCCTCGCGAAAACCGGTGCCCGGCTGCGGATCCAGGTCGATACGCAGCTCGTCGGGGTGCTCGGTGTCATCGCAACGCACCTGCCACGGATGCAGGGTGACCGTACCCATCTGTGCCGCCCAGATGATCGCCGAGGCATGCGACACCTTCAGCGCGTCGGCGGTGCGCCCGGACGGGAACGTGACGACGCAGGTCTCCAGATAGTCGGGATGCTTCTGCGGCACCCGTTTCTGATAGATCTCCTCGCCCTCGACGCCGTCGGGGAACCGCTGCAGATGCGTCGGCCGGTCGCGCAGCGAGGCCAACATCGGACCCGATGCGACGGAGAGGTAGTACTCCATCAACTTGCCCTTGGTGCCGTCCTTACCCAGCTTCGGGTAGTAGACCTTGTCCGGGTTGGTGAATCGGACCTTGACCCCGTCGACGTCGAGTTCGGTTGCGGAAGTTGCCATCAGCTGGTCTCCAGGACGTCGTAGAGGTCGTAGTTCAACGGCGCGTCGAGCTGGTCGAACGTGCAGCCGGCCGGCTCCCGGTCTGGCCGCCAACGCAGGAACTTCACCGCATGCCGAAACCGCCTCCCGTGGATGGTGTTGCCTTCCATCTGGTCATAGGCCACCTCGCACACCTTCTCGGGACGCAGCGGAATCCACCGTTTGTCGGCCGCCGAGTTCCACCGGCTGGGGTCGCCCTCGCGCACCTCATCGCCCTCTCGCAGCGGCTCCAGGTCGGCCAGCAGCTTGGTCCGATCCTTGACGCTGAATGACGCTGCGCCGCCGACCATTTGCAGCTCGCCATCCTCGCGGTAGAGGCCGAGCAGAATCGAGCCGACCCCTTCCCCGCTCTTGTGGATGCGGTAGCCGATCGCGACACAGTCGGCGTCGCGGTGATGCTTCACCTTGACCATCTCACGTTTGCCGGGCAGGTACGGCCCGTCGAGCCGCTTGGCGATCACACCGTCCAGCCCGGCGCCCTCGAAGGTCTTCAGCCACTGCGCACCGAGTTCGGGATCCTCGGTGGTGCGCGTGACATGGCACCACGTCTTCTGCCGGACGGCCTCGGACAGGGCCGCGCGGCGCGTCCGGAACGGTTCATCGAGCAGCGAGCGGTCACCGGTGGCCAGTGCGTCGAACCCGATGAAGTGCGCGGGGGTCTGCTCGGCGAGCAGCTTGACCCGGCTGGCGGCCGGGTGCACCCGCTGCGACAGCGACTCCCAGTCCAGCCGGATCCGGCCGTCGATCTGGCGCGGCACCACGACCTCACCGTCCAGCACGCACCGCGGGGCCAGCTCGTCGCGCAGTGCGTCGAGCAGTTCGGGAAAGTACCGGCCGAGATCCTTGCCGCTGCGGGATTGCAGCGTCACGTCGTCGCCGTCGCGGAACACCAGCGCCCGAAAGCCGTCCCACTTCGGTTCGTAGGACCACACCCCCGCCTGGTCGGGCACCCTCACCTGGGCCTTGGCGAGCATGGGCTCGATCGGGGGCTGCACTGGCAGGTCCACCCTTACTATTCTTACCGCCATGCGTCGTTAGACCCGGCAACAGTGGAAATATTATCGCCGGCTGGCCGTCCTCGATGCGATGCCTAAGTTGCTGCCAACGCGCCGCCGATCGGGAATCCCCCGTGCACCATCCGAACTTGTAGCCCGACATGGACCTCGGAATACACGTACCGATCTTCGATATCGACGGCGGCACCACCGCGATCGCCGGTGAGCTGGCCAGGGTCGGGGAGGCGGCCGAACAGTCCGGCGCGACCTGGCTGTCGTTCATGGACCACTTCTTCCAGATCGAGCCGACGGGACGGCCCGCCGAGGCCAACATGCTGGAGGGCTACACCACGCTGGGCTTCCTGGCTGCCCACACCTCGACCGTCCAGCTCGGACTGCTCGTCACCGGCGTCACCTACCGGCATCCGGGGCTGCTCGCCAAGACGGTGACCACCCTGGACGTGCTGTCCGGCGGGCGCGCGGTCCTCGGCATCGGCGCGGCCTGGTTCGAACGGGAGCACTTGGGCCTCGGGGTGCCGTACCCGGCGACCGCCGAACGGTTCGAACGGCTCGAGGAAACCCTGCAGATCTGTAATCAGATGTGGGACCCCGACGACAACGGGCCCTACGCCGGCCAGCATTACCAGTTGCAGGAGACGCTTTGCTCGCCGCAGCCGATCAACCGGCCCAAGGTGCTGATCGGTGGCGGCGGCGAACGCAAGACGCTGCGACTGGTCGCGCAGTACGGCGACGCCTGCAACCTTTTCGCGAGCTCCCCCGGGGACGTCGCGCACAAGCTCGACGTCTTACGGCGCCACTGCGACGATGTCGGCACCGATTACGACGCGATCCGCAAGACCGTCATGGTCATGAGCCCGAACCCCACGCCTGACCAGGGCGACGAATTCGTCGAGAGCATGGCCGATTACGCCAAACTCGGCGTCGACACGTCGATCGTCATGCCTCCCGACGGTTCGCCGGCGACATGGATCGACGGCATCGCACCCGTGGTCCGGCGACTCGCCGAACTGGGAGGCCGCTGACCGGGCGGAGCCCACGCCGGGCCAGGATGGGTCGATGGACCTGCCCGTGATGCCGCCGCTGGCACCGATGCTGTCGAAATCGGTGCGCGAAATCCCGCCCGGTATGTCCTACGAACCGAAGTGGGACGGGTTCCGCACGGTCTGCTTCCGGGACGGTGACGAGGTCGAGTTCGGCAGCCGCAACGAACGCCCGATGACCCGGTATTTCCCCGAACTGGTCGCGGCCGCGGTCGCCGAACTGCCCGAACGCTGCGTCATCGACGGCGAGATCGTCATCGCCACCGGCGGCGGCCTGGACTTCGAGGCGCTGCAGCTGCGGCTGCATCCCGCCGCGTCGCGCGTGCGCATGCTCGCCGAGCAGACTCCGGCGCACTTCATCGCATTCGACCTGCTGGCCCTTGGAGACGAGGACTGCACCGGGCACCCGTTCGGTGAGCGCCGCGCCGCGCTGGTCGAGGCGCTGGCCGGATCCGGCCCGGCGATCCACGTGACGCCGGCGACCACCGACCTGGCCACGGCGCAGCGCTGGTTCGGCGAGTTCGAGGGGGCCGGTCTGGACGGGGTGGTGGCCAAACCGCTTGACCTGACCTATCAGCCGGATAAGCGCGCCATGTTCAAGATCAAGCACGAGCGGACCGCCGACTGTGTGGTCGCCGGTTATCGCGTCCACAAATCCGGGGCCGACGTGGTCGGGTCGCTGCTGCTCGGGCTGTACGACGCCGACGGCAACCTGGCCTCGGTCGGCGTCATCGGGGCGTTCCCGATGGCCAGGCGACGCGAGCTCTTCACCGAGCTGCAGCCGCTCGTCACGAGCTTCGACGACCACCCGTGGAACTGGGCGGCGCAGGTGGCGGCCGATCCGGAGCTGGCCCGCCGATACGGCGGCGGCTCGCGCTGGAACGCCGGCAAGGACCTCTCGTTCGTGCCGCTGCGGCCCGAGCGGGTGGTCGAGGTCCGCTACGACCACATGGAGGGCAGGCCCGGGGCGAGCGAAGCGACGGGGGGACGGTACCGGTTCCGCCACACCGCACAGTTCAACCGCTGGCGCCCGGACCGGGATCCGCGTTCCTGCACCTACGCGCAACTGGATCAGCCGGTCACGTTCCGCCTCGACGAGATCGTTCCCGGGTTAGGCCCCCCATGATAAGGTGCAATCGATTGCAGCCACCTCGCCGATGGGTGATGGGAGCCGCGCATGCCCGCACCGAGCTTTCCAGCGATCACCGAACCTGTGCCGGGCTCATCGCGGCCGGTCAGCTACCACCTGGCCGAGACCTGGGACGCCCTCTACGTTCCCTATGCCCTTCGGGTGCCGTCGCCGGACGCGAAGGACCTCCCGTTCGTGTTTCTCGCCTATGGCAACGGCGGTGGCGGCTTGGAATGGCTGCGCGAACGGGTCGCGACACACGGATACATCATGGAGCGCCTTCTCGACGCGGGTTATGCGTGTGCCTGGGGCCGGTACCGGACGGAGGTCGAGCTCGGATTCCATCGCGGCGGGCGGCTCGCGGTGGACCGACGGCAGGGCATGGACCTGATGAGCCGCTCTCCGTTGGAGTTCGAGGATGAGCTGGCCGTCCTTGCGCACGTGGCCCGGCACCCGCAGATCGACCCCGACCGACTCGGCCACGTCGGAGTCAGCCATGCCGGCGAGATGCTGTTCAAGATCGCGTCGACATACGAGGGCCCGCTGCGGGCCGGCGTCGCCTGTGAACCCGCCAATCATGAGTTCCTCGATCTCACTCCCGACGACAGCGCCTTCACGAACCCGGACACCCAGCTGCGCAACATCGAGGAGATGCAGATGCGCGATCCCGCGTTCGTACGGTCACGGATCAACGAACCGCTCGCGCATGCGCGCATCGAGCCGATCTCGCTGCCGATTCTGGTGATGGGTCGCGCCGACGATCACCTACAGGGAATCTTCCGGTTGAGCTACGAGCTGTTGGCGGCCTGCGGTAAGGATGCCTCGTGGGTGTCATGGGATCACCCGCTGCACGGCTACATCTTTCCCGTCCGTGGCGACGACGGCCGAGTCGAGGTCGATGACGTGCAGGAACGCGCGATCGACGGGGTGGTGGCGTTCCTCGACGACCACCTCTGCCGCTGAGCGCGCCGCCCGATGCTCCAATCCATCGCGATCTTCTCGGCAGGGGTATGGGCCGGCGGGATCAACGTCATCGTCGGCTCGGGGACCCTGGTGACTTTTCCGACCCTGCTGCTGTTCGGCTATCCGCCGCTCACCGCGAACGTCTCCAACAACATCGGCATGGTCGCGGGCGGCGTGTCGGGCATCTACGGCTACCGGCGTGAGCTGCACCCGAACCGAGCCATCCTGGTGCGTCTCGCCCCCGCATCGATCGCCGGCGCGTTGGTCGGGGCCGCCCTGTTACTCGTGCTGCCCGACGAGTCGTTCAAGGCGATCGTGCCTGTTCTCATCGCGCTCGGCCTGCTGATGGTCGTTGTCGGCCCGAGCGTGCAACGGCGTACCGCCGCCGCCCAGCACGACGAATCGAAGAACCTGTTCATGCGCATCCTGCTCACCGCCGGGATCTTCGCCCTCGGAATCTACGGCGGGTATTTCGGTGCGGCCCAGGGGATTCTGCTGGTCGGGCTGATGGGAATGATCCTCAGCGACGGCATCCAGCGCCTCACCGCGATCAAGAACGTGCTCGCGACGTTGGTGAACGCCGTGGCCGCCATGACGTTCATGGTCATCGCCACCGACCGCATCGACTGGGAGGTTGTCGCGCTTATCTCGTGCGGGGCGGCCATCGGTGGTTACCTCGGCGCCCGGTTCGGCCGTCGGCTCCCGCCGGCCGCGCTCCGGACCTTCATCCTGGTGATCGGCTCACTCGCGCTCACCAAGATCCTGCTGGTCGACTGATCGATCAGGACCTTGACGCGCCGGGTGCGGCGACAGATACTGACGACAATCGATTGCAGGCTGCGTTCATGGGAGAGCGATATGGGCACACCGACCCAGCGCATCAGTTACGTACCATTCGAGCAGATGGACGAGCGCATGAAGGCCGAGATGGAGCGCTGCGCGAAGCACGGCACACCGCGACCCGAGAGCTCCGCGGTCCGCGCGCACTCCCCCGAGGCGTTCTGGGCGTTCGCCGACAGTTGGAAGGCCCAGTTCCACAGTGGCGCGGTCGATCACGAGACGAAGGATCTGTGCCGTGTGTACATATCCCGGACGGTCAAGTGCGAGTTCTGCGGGAACCAGCGGTCGGAGAAGGCCACCGCGGCGGGCCTGCAGGAGCAGCAGTACGACCAACTGCTCAACTTCGAGACCTCCGACCTCTACGACGACCGTCAGAAGGCAGCGCTCGCCTACGCCGAGGCCATCGCCTGGGGCTGCCAGGATCTCGACGGACTATGGGATCGGCTGAACGCCCACTTCTCGGAGCCGGAACTGGTCGAGCTGGGCTGCTGTATCGCGTTGACCTTCGGCCAGCAGAGCTGGATCCGACTGCTTGGTATCGACCACCACCAGTACCTGGCGGGGACCGCCGCATCGATGGCCCCCGGCTTTGAAACCGCCGAGGAACTCGCCGCGAGCAAGGCCGCCCCCGGCTACTGGGCGGCGTCGAGCCACGCCTGAGACACCAGCGCCCGCCCGTTCGGGAGACGCAGACATGGTCTCGGCCCGGCTCGTCGTCAACGGCCACGAGTATCACGTCGACGTGCCGGCGGGCACATCCCTGCTGGAGGTGCTGCGCAACGACATCGGCGACAAATCACCGAAGTTCGGCTGCGGCCTCGGCCAGTGCGGGGCCTGCTTCGTCTGGGTCGACGGGCATCCGACCCCGGCGTGCGACACCCCCGTCGAGTATGTCGGCGGTGAGGTGCGGACTCTGGCGGGCCTCGGTCGACCCGACGCCCTGCACCCGGTCCAGTCCGCGTTCCTCGAGCTGCAGGCCGGGCAGTGCGGCTACTGCATCGCCGGAATCATCATGAGTGCCGCCGCGCTCTTGCGCGACAATCCGCGGCCGACGCGCGACGAGGTGTCGGCGGCGTTGGACCGCAACCTGTGCCGGTGCGGCACACATCTGCGTTTCGTCGACGCGGTGCTCGCGGCGGCGGGATCGGCACCAGGTTCGGAAAGGTGACACCGCGGGTGCAAGGAGCGCATGAGGGTCCCGCACTGCCCGCGTCCCTGGTCACCAACCCCTGGATCTCGACGTGGCTGACCATCGCCGAGGACGGGGCGATCGGGCTGCGCGTCGGTAAGGTCGAGCTCGGCCAGGGGATCCTCACGGCCCTGACTCAGATCGCCGCGCACGAACTGGATGTTCCGCCCGAGGTGGTCCGGGCCGCCGCGACCAACACCGTGACGTCACCGGACGAGGGCCTGACCGCGGGCAGTCTGTCGATCACCGTCTCCGGTGCGGCGGTCCGGCGGGTCTGCGCCGAGGCTCGTGAGGTGTTCCGCCGAGCGGCGGCGCGGATGGCCGGGCTGGACATCGAGCAGATCCGGTTGGTCTCGGGTGTATTCGCCGGCCCGGACGGTGCCCGGATCGGCTCGTACGCCGACCTTTCCCAATCCGTCGACCTGCGCGTGCGGGTCGGTGACCCGTCCATGGAGGTCGAGTTCGCCGCCGGGACGTCGAAGGACCTGGCCCGCGTCGATCTGCCCGACAAGGTCCTCGGCCGGGCGCGCTTCATCCACGACCTGGAGTTCGACGGCATGCTGCATGCCAGGGTGGTGCGGCCCCCTGGGCCGGGTGCCCATCTCGAAGACGTCCCACTGGAGAGCATTTCGACCATGCCCGGTGTCGAGCAGGTGGTGCGCGATGGTGATTTCGTGGGCGTCATCGCCCGTCGCGAAGGGCAGGCCGTCAAGGCGGCGGAGGCCATGCGCTCCGTCGCGTCGTGGTCGGCGGGTATCGAACTGCCCGACCCCGACGACATCGAGGGCTGGTTGCGCAGCGCCGACGCCGAGACCAACCCGATCCGTGCCGACGGAGCCCGCCACGGCGGCGCGCCGACCGTCGCCGCCACGTTCTTCAGGCCCTATCTGGCACACGCGTCGATCGGCCCCAGCTGTGCCATCGCGCGGTACGCCGGCGAACGCCTTGAGGTCTGGAGTCACAGTCAAGGCGTGTTCACCTTGGGACGCGCCATTGCCGACGCCATGGGCCTGCCTCCCGATGCGGTCGTGGTCCAGCACGTCGAGGGACCGGGCAGCTACGGCCATAATGCGGCCGACGACGCCGCGCTGGACGCCGCGTTACTCGCTACGAGGGTGCCGGGCCGGCATGTGCGGGTGCTCTGGAGCCGGGCCGACGAAATGTCGTGGGAGCCGTTCGGCCCGGCGATGGTTGGCGACGTCGCGGCCAGCGTCGATGCGAACGGGACGATCACCGACTGGTCGTACGAGTTGTGGACGAACGGCCACACCGCCCGACCCGGCTACGCGCCGCGCCATGCCCTGCTGGCCGACGCGCATCGCGCCGGGGCCGACATGCTTCCTCCGTCCGTCGACCCACCGGCCGAGCGCGGTCACGGCGGGGCGCGCAACGCGGAACCGTATTACGACATCGCCAGGGTCGACGTAGCCGTGCACCGACTGCTGACGATGCCGATCCGGACATCGTCATTACGCTCGCTCGGCGGTCATCTCAACACCTTTGCGCTGGAGTCCGTCATCGATGAGCTGGCCGGGGTGACCGGTCGCGACCCGCTGCAGATGCGGCTGGCGCACCTGTCGGACCCTCGCGCCCGTGAGGTACTGAACACCGCTGCCGCGGCGGCTGATTGGGGAGCGCGGGTCCCGGACGGCCACGGCCGGGGAGTGGCGTTCTGCCGCTACAAGAACCGGAGCTCCTACTGCGCCGTGGTCGCCGACGTGGAGGCGACCGACCGGTTACAGGTCCATCGCCTGACGATCGCCGTCGATGTCGGTGCGGTGGTGAATATCGACGGGGTGCGCAATCAGATCGAGGGCGGCGCCGTCCAGGCCACCAGTTGGGCGCTGTTCGAAGGGGTGCGTTTCGACCGGCAGTCGGTCACCAGCACCGACTGGGAGTCCTACCCGATCGCCCGGTTCAGCGAGGTGCCCGCGGTGGATGTCCACGTGCTGGACCGTCCCGACGAGCCGTCACTGGGAGCGGGCGAGGCGACCCAGGGGCCGGTGACGGCCGCGATCGGCAACGCGCTCGCCGACGCACTCGGCGTTCGCATCCGCACGCTGCCGTTCACACCCGAGAACATCGTGGCAGCGATCAACGCGGCTCCGTGAGCCGGGCCGCCATCCAGTCCGCCGTGCGATACCGGTGGGCGGCAAGCACGTTGGCGCAGCCATGATTACCGTCCGCCAAGAGCAGGAACTCGCTGCCGTCGACCTCACGGTGTAGCCGCTGTGCCTGTTCCCACGGAATCAACCGGTCCTTGCGGCCCGCGACGACCAGCGTCGGGCACCGCAACGACGACGTCCGGCCGTCCATGGTGAGCGTGAGCGCCAGCGCGCGGGCATCGTTCTGGTTCTCCGAACCCGACCGGACGGTGAAAGTCTCCCGGGTCAGAGCCGGCAGTGCTTCCCAGTTCTCGCCGAAAGTATATGGTCCACAGAGGCTTACGCATGCTTTGACCCGCTCTTCGCCACTGGCGAGCCGGGGTGCGTAGTAGCCGCCGAGGCTCACTCCCCAGACGCCGATGCGATCGGCGTCGATATCGTCGCGCGCGGACAGGGTGTCGACGTAGGTGTGGCCGGGCACTTCCCAGTCCGCGCGGATCGGTAGATCGTATTCGGCCTCCCCCTGACCCGGGCCGTCCACGCTGAATGTGGCGAGGCCGCGTTCGAGGAAGAGCTGTTCGGTTGCCCGAAGCTCCTCCTTGGTCGAGTCGAGGCCCGGCACACAGATCACGGCCGGATGTGGCGGTGGGCGATCAGGTTTGCGCAGTATCCCGTAGATCGTCGAGCCATCGAACCCCATCTCGACCCGTTCACCGGGCGGGTCGAGATGCGGCAGCGCGGCATCGAGGCACCGCACGGCCGCCCGGTGGGCGGCCCGCATCTGCTCCAGGTCGCGGACGTAGACGAACTTCGCGAAGTGGTACACGACCGACGCGGTACTCAGGTGCGCGCCCGCGGAGCGGAGGCGGCCCTGCGCGAGCGCCTCGGTCCCGAGGTCTTCATGCACGCTCGCCGCCGCCGACCAGGCCGCACACCAGTCGTCCCACGACTCCAGCCCCGCCATCACCCGGTCGAAGTCGGCCGCGGGCACCCCGTTGGCGGTGAACCGGGGACCCCAGTGCGAACGGGCCGAGGCGACGTATTCGTCCACGTGTATCCCTCTTCGGCACGCGCTATTGCAAACGATTGCGGAGACTTCTACCGTAGCAGGAGAAAAGCCACAGACGGAAGGACGACGGTGCCCTCCTCGAACTACCCGGTCAGCGATGTCATCGTGGTGGGCGCCGGGCACAACGCGCTGGTGTGCGCGGCGTATCTGGCCGAGGCGGGTCTTTCGGTCGCCGTGCTCGAAGGCCGCGAGGTGATCGGCGGCAACACCGTCACCGAAGAGCTCACCCTTCCGGGATGGCAGCACGACTCATGCTCGACGGCACACGTTGTGCTGCAGTCGAATCCGCTGATCCGCGATGAAGAGCTCGGGCTCATCGCACGCTACGGGCTGAGGTACATCGTCACCGATCCGGCGGTGGTCTTCCCGCTTCCCGACGGCGACCTGCTGACAGTTCACCCGAAACTGGCCGACACCGCCGCCGAATTCGCGCGATTCTCCCGCGCCGACGCCGATGCGCTGGTCCAGATGATCGACGATTGGAACTCCGGCCAGCGGACTGCGCACGCGTATCTGTCCGCGGGGCTGCGGATTCCCGACGAGCCGTGGTCGCACAGCTATGAGCGGCTGCGGGCGCGCAGCGCGTGGGACGTGGTGACCTCGACGTTCGCGCATCCGGTGACCCGGCGGGTGATGGCGTGGATGGGCTTCGCCACCATCCAGCCGCCGGAGCGACCCGGCACCGGCACGTTGCCGGCCGCGATCATGGCAGGGCGGCTGGCCTACGGCTGGGCCACTCCCGTCGGCGGCTCCGGCGCGTTGCCCAATGCCCTCGCGGCCCACATCGCCGACCACGGCGGAACGGTCGAGACGTCGGCGCGGGTGCGGTCGATGCTCGTGGAAGAGGGCCGCTGCGTCGGGGTGCGCACCGATGACGGGCGTGAGTTCCGGGCGCGCCGCGCGGTCGTGGCCGGTAGTCATCTGCGCGAGCTGCCCGGGATGCTGTCGGCCACCTCGTCCGTGGCCGATGCGGCCGCTCGGACCTGGCGTCCGGGAATCCCGTTGTTTGCGGTGCATTTCGCACTCAAGGCGGACGCCCGCTACCGATCCACCGGTGGACCCGTCACAGCGGCGGCCGGGGGCCTGGGTGGTCCGGAGGGCCTGCTCCGTCAGGTCGCAGGGGTGGCGTCCGGGCGCCTGGAGACCGAGGACCCGTGGCTGCTGATGATGTCGTCGACGGCGGTCGATCCCGGACGCGCACCGGGCGGCACGTTCAAGTTCCTCACGGCCGCGCCGATGCTGTCCAACGGCGGTGTGTGGTCGGACGCCGACGCGATGGGGTACGCACGGGTTCTTCTCGACATCGCGCGCCGCCACCTCGACGGGATCGACGACGCCGACATCCTGGCCATCAGACCGGAATCACCCACATCGCTGGCCGCGCACAATCTTTCGAATATCGGTGGTTCGTGTCATGGTGGCGAGTTCGTACTCGACGACGGCACGGTCATCCCCGGCTGGCTTGACTACCGCACCGATGTGCCCGGTCTGTACCTGACGGGCTCGACGTCACATCCGGGTGGTTCGGTGTCGGGGCGGCCCGGACGCAACACCGCGCGCACCGTGCTCGAAGACCTCGGGTTGACACCGCCGATGTCGGTGCCCTGACCTGGCGCCCGGACTCGGCGAAGGTCAGGCCAGCCGCGCGATGTGCAGGCCGTGGTTCTTATCGGAGAAGTAGATGTTTCCGCGGGCGTCGACCAGGACGTCCTCGGACTGCGTGACCAACGTCTTCGGCAACAGGCCGCGGCGTTCGACGGGATCGTCGGGCAGATACCAGGCGATCTGGCGCGGCAGATAGGCGTCGCTGATGTCGTACACCCGCAGGCCCGCGTTGAACCATGTCATGAACATCAGGTTGTCGTCGGCGAACAGTTCAGGACCTTGCGGGTGGTGCTGATTGTGCGGACCGAACCGCCCGCCGCGGGTGCTGAAGTTCGGATACCCGGCCCCCGCGACGGGTTCGGGTATTGGAAGCAACGATATGAGGCGCGGGCTCCGCTCGTCGCTGACGTCGACGATACCGGCGAAGTTGTACGGCTCCTGTTGGCGTTCGGCGATCGCTTCGGTGTTGACCAGCAACAGGTCTCGGGACGGGACGGGGATCACGGTGTGCATCGCGATCATGCTGGAAAACGCGGCGCCGATGTCCAGTCTCGAGACGAGTTTCGGGCTCTCGATGTCGGAGATGTCGAGGATGACCAACCCGGCAGCCCCGTAACTGAGGTAGGCACGGTCACCGAGGACGTAGGGCGGTCCGTGCAGGGAGATACGTCGCGGGACGGGTTCCGCGGCCGAGGTCGGCTTGCCGGCCGTGGACTGCCCGGGCAGGAACCACATCGCCACCTCCTCGGGGCGCCGCGGATCGGCGATATCGAGGATCACGTAGATGTTGCCTTCGAATCCGCTCCGACTGGCCGTCACGTGGAGGTAGCGGCCACCGGTGAAGTGGTTGCGGTGCACACCGTGTGCGCCGGTGCGCCACCGGCCGAGCAACCGCGGCAGGACCGGATCGCTGACGTCGAAGAGTCGGATGCCCTCGTCGGCGTCGCTGGCGGGATCGCCGCCCCAGGCCGGTGGCCGATGCTCGATGCCTTGAACCAGCAGCCCATCGGCGACCTGTACCTGCCACGTCGCGGCGTCTTCGGGCCCCTCGACGGCCCCGACCAGGCGCGGGTCGGTTGGGTCGGTCACGTCGAATATCGACAGCCGCGGCTCCCAGAAATGGGTCGCGTACAGATACCAGTGTTCGTCGACGACCTGCATGGCCAGCTTGAAGACGGGCTTGCCGCCGACGTCGTGATAGCCGACCAACTCGACGCCGTCGGCGGTGAAGCCCGGTGCCGTGTTCATGCCTCGGCTCATAAGGCCGCCTCCGCCATGAGATCGGCCAGCTCGGGCAGCGGCTGGAGGCAGAAGACGCCCCCGGTGCCGCGATCGGTGACCCAGATCAGGCCGTGTGCGTCGACGAAGAGGTCATTGGCCTGCGGCACCGCCGATCCCGCAGGCGCCTCGCTGACCCAGTGCGCGATCTCGCGTGGAGAGTCCGGGTCGGCCACGTCGTATACCCGCAGGCCGGCATTGAAGTACGTCGCGAATACCAACCGGTTGCTGCGAAACGACCCGTTCCGGTTCTCGTGCAAATTGTGCGGCCCGAAGCGTTGCGGGAGTTCGTCGAACGACCCGTCCGGCGCGGGCAACGCCCGCAGGTATCGAGGTGCGGCCGGGTCGGCGATGTCGATCAAGTGGATCCGTCGCTCTGCGCCGTTGGGGCCGTCGTGTTGTTGTTCGTCGGTAACCACGAGCAGGCCGCGACCCCTCAGGGGCAGGCATGTGTGGGTGGCTCCGCCTCCCCACTGCAGCCGCGAAAGCTCCTGGGGGTTCGTCGGATCGGACGTGTCGAGCACGACAAGGTTCGCATCGTCGTAGCCCAGGTAGGTGAGCTCACCTTCGGTCAGGCCGTGGTGCGCGGCGACGCGGTGACCGTCGGCCCAGTCGGCGGTCTCACCGCCCGCGGTGTGTTGTCCCGGCCACCACCAACGCCCGGCCAGGTCCGGCCGTCGCGGCTCGATCAGGTCGATGGTCATCCAGATTCGGTCGGTGAAACCGGTAGGTGCACCCGACATGTGGGCGTAGCGGCCGCCTTCCCAGACGATCCGGTGCACCCCCTTGCCTCCGGATTCCCAGAACCCGATCTGCTGCGGCTCGAGCGGATCGTCGAGCCGGTAGATCGCGACACCGGCCGAATGCGGGCCCAACGGCTTTTTCGGCCGGTATGGGAAGCGCTCGTGATTGACGAGCAGGAGCCCGTCGGCGACCTGCACCTTGTGGGTGTGGGTGTTGGCAGGCGCGTCCCACTGGGTCACCAGTTCGGGACGATCCGGAGCGGAGACATCGAGGATGGACGTGCCCGCTCCGGTCGTCCCGGCGTGCCCGACATACAGGGTGTCGCCGTGCCGCATGACCTGCATGCCATCGCCTCGTCCGTCGAGGTCGTGCTGGCCGATGAGCGCAAGCCCGTGGGACGAGGCGGTTTCCGTGGTCACTGGGCCATATCGCCGGGACCCGGCCGCAACGGGAGGTTCAGCGCCTTCTGCGCGCGCCACAACGGGACCAGGTCGACGTATTCGTGCCAGTTGGTGCCGGGTGGAATCACCTTCAGCTGGATCTGTTCGTCGACGAACTGATCCATATCCGCGACGTCGAAGCCCCCGTCGCCGGTGTGATAGTTGGCGTTCTGTTCATCGGCGTACGCATCCCGGTAAGGCTGAGGAAGATCGAAACCCTTCGCGGCCATCAGGTCGAGCACCGCATCCTTGTTGTTGATGTCGTTGATGAACTGGCGCGCCTTCAGCGTCGCGGTCAGGAAGGCCGCCGCGGTCTCGGGGCTTTCGGTGAGGATCTTGTTGGCGGCCCAGCCGTTCTGCGGCGCCCGTCCGAGCTCCTCGAAGAGGAACTTGCCACCCGCGTCCTGCAACAGGGTCTTGTGCCGGATCTGGAGACTGGCGCCATCGACGGTTCCGGCGATCACCGACTGCAGGCGCTGGTTGGACTGGCCTCCGGTGCTCACCAGGTTGACGTCCGTGTCCGGGTTGATGCCGTTGTCGGTCAGTAGCTTTCGGATCAGGAAGTCGTTGCGGCTGCCGAACTGTCCGCCGGTGATCGTCTTGCCCTTGAGGTCCTCTGGGGTGTTGATGCCCTTGCGTACACCGAGGATGTTGGTCTCGCCACCGAGATAGACCGACAGGTACCGGACCCCCGACTTCGACTTCGCCGCGGCGGCGATGCTGGTATCGGTGTCGTACAGGGCGAAGTCCACCGAGCCGCCGATCAGCGCGGGCAGCGGGTCCTCGACGGTCACGATCTCGACGTTGTCGATCCCCACCTCCTTGAAGTAGCCCTTGTCCTGTGCCACCAGGATGTCGTGATGGAACAGGTAGTACGGGTTGTCCACGGCCACGGTGACCGACTTCTTCACCTTCGACGTGTCGATGGTGGCGTCGATCTCGTCGGCGTTGGTCGGGGCGGCCGCCGCGTCATCACCGGTAGCGGCGTTGTCACCGCCGCCGCAGGACGTCAGCACCGTCGCGAACGCCAAACTGGCACTGAATAATGCGAGCAATCGCCGGCTTTTTCTCATGCAGTTCTCCTTGTCTGTGCGACGTTGCGCCGCCTACGCACGAGCGAAATCCCGCCAGGGCGCTGCCCGGCGCTCGACCCAGCGCATTCCCTGCACGAGCCCCACCGAGATGAGCGCGAGCAGCAGCAGGGTGGCGTACATCATCGGCGCATCGAACTGGTCGCCGGCCCGGTCGAGCAGGAACCCGAGCCCGCGCCCACCCCCGCCGAGCAGCTCCCCGATGAGCATCCCGACCAGCCCGCGCGCGATGCCCTGGTTGATACCGCTGATGACGAACGGCAGGGTGAACGGCAGGATCACCTTGACGTACAGCTGCGCCTCGTTCGCGCCGAAGATCCGGCCGGCCCGCACGAGCGACGGATCGACGGTCTTCACGCCCTCCATGCAGTTGACCATCATCGGGAAGACCGCCGACAGCACGATGATGGTGAGCTGCATGGAGTTACCGAAACCCAGGATGAGGATCAGCAGGGGGATCAGGGCAACCCGGGGCAGCGACGTCATCGCCCACACATAGGGACTGAGGATGAGGTCGATGATCCGCACGCCGCCCATCAACAGGCCGAGCGGGATGCCGATCGCCGCGGCGATCAGCAGGCCGATGACGAAATTCTGCAGGCTGTGCAGTAGCTGGGGACCGATGGTGCCGTCGGCGAAACCGTGGTACATGGCCGAGAACATGTCCGTGGCCTTGGGGAAGAACAGCGGGTTGATGACTTCGGACAGCGCCAGCAGCTGCCATGCCACGAAGAACAGGGTCAGGTTGATCAGCGTGATGATCAGGCTGCGGAACCGCGCCCATCTGGTGCGGGTGATCGTCTCGGTGACGGCGGTCGTTTCGGGGGTCGCGTTCGCCGTCGGCAGTGTGCCCGCGCTCATCGGTCCCCTCCGCTCTTCGCGCCAAGAGCCTCGGCCTGCAGCTGGGTCCAGATGTGCTCGCGCAGTTGGCCGAATCGCGCACTGCGTCTGACGCCGTCGTCGAAGCGGGATCTGGGCAGGTCGACGTCGATGACTTCCTTGACCCGGCCCGGCCGGCTCGACACCATGACCACCCGATCCGCGAGCGTGAGCGCCTCGTCGATCGAGTGGGTGATGAAGAAGACGGTCTGGCGCGTCTCGGCGATGATCTTCTCGAACTCCGCCTGCATGGCCTCCCGCGTCATGGCATCGACGGCGCCGAAGGGTTCGTCCATCAACAGGATCTCCGGTTCCGACACCAGCGCCCTGGCGATCCCGACGCGTTGCCGCATGCCACCGGAAAGCTCGTACGGATAGGCCTTCTCGAAGCCGGTGAGACCGACGAGCTCGAGGGCGGCACCGATGCGTTCGGCCGACACCGCCCTGGACGGGCGAGGGTGCCTGTTCTCCAGGGCGAACATGACGTTCTTGTAGACCGTGCGCCAGGGCAGCACCGCGTAGTCCTGGAACACCATGGCGCGGTCCGCGCCGGGTCCGTCGACGGTCCGGCCATCGACTCGGATGGTGCCCTCGAGGGGTTTCATGAAGCCGGCGATCATGTTGATCAGCGTGGTCTTACCGCAACCGGACGGACCCACGACGGCGAGGAACTCGCCGCGGTACACATCCAGGACCACGTCCTTGAGGGCGATGAGGCGAGTCCGCTGCCGCTGGTTTTCGTATCCGGCACTGACGCCACGAATTTCGATCAGTGGTGCCTCGGGGGTCGACGAGTCGTCGACACTTGGCCGTACGTGGCCGGTCACCGAGGGGACTGCCTGACTCATGTATCCCGAACCCCTGTCTGTGCAGGAACGTCCATACTTGCAATCGTTTGCTTTATCCTGCGGTGTGACGTGGATCATGTCAATGGCCGGTGGAGGGAAAGTCTGCCGGCGCACCGAACCGCCAGGTAGTCGACCCGCAGAGTGATCTACAAACGATTGCAGCTATGGCACCATGGGCTGATGACGCGAGCCCGGTTGCGCATCGGCACGTTCACCCCGTCACTGTTGATCGACCTGGCTCGCTCCACGGGACGGCTGGCTCGGGCGGATCTGGCGGTCAGCGAGACGCCGGTGCCCTCGTCGCCGGCCCAGTTCCGTTCGCTGGAAGCCGGCGAACTCGACGTGGTGATGACGAGCCCGGACAACGCTCTCGCCTATCGGTTCCTGCGCACGAATCCGCTCGGGCACAACCTGCCGGTAGAGATCCTGGCCGGAATCGACCGGGGGCTCGGCTTGTCGCTGTGGCTGGCCCCCTCGGTGCCCGACGTCGCCGACGTCCGTGGCCGTGTCATCGGGGTCGACGTGCCGAGTTCGGGTTTCGCCTTCGTGGCGTTCGACCTCCTGGAGCGCGCCGGCCTCGGCACCGACACCTACCGGGTCGAGTCCCTCGGCTCGACCCCGCGTCGCGCCGCTGCCCTGGCGGAGGGAATGTGTGCATCCACGGTCCTCAACGCCGGCAACGAACTGCGGGCGGAGGCGGCCGGGTGCCGTGTCGTGAACACGGTCGCCGATATCGGCCCCTATCTCGGTACCGTGATGGCGGCGTTGCCGGCCGACGACCCCGAAATCGCCAGGCGTCAGCGGCGTCTCGCGGAGGTGGTGATCGACACCGCGCGTGACATCGCCGCGGGACGGCTGCGGGCGGAGGTGCTCGAGGCCGCGGGACGGCTGCTCGGATTGGCCGAGCCGCAGTCGGCGGCACACCTTCGCTGCCTGCTCGACCGCACCCACGGTCTGATCACCGATGGACATGTCGACGCAGCCTCGATCGACACCTTGATCGACCTGAGGCGCCGGCACGCCCCGAGCCCGGAGCTCGACGCGGTGGCGTCCGCGTGGCCGACGATGCTCAGACAGTGAGGGCGCTGGATATATTGCACTGACGGAATGTGCATCCGTTTGCAGCCGAGGAGGGGAGGCGGTCCCGTGCACAGGGCCACATTGCGTGAGGTCGCGGTCACGGCCGGTGTCCACCCGGCCACGGCCTCGCGCGCCTTGAACCGGCAAACCGAGAGTCTGGTCAACGCCGAGACGGCGGCAAGGATCAAGAAGGTTGCTGCCGAGATGGGTTACTCACCGAACCCGATCGCCCGCAGCCTCAAGACATCCCGGTCAGCCAGCATCGGGCTGGTGATACCCGATCTGACCAACCCGCTGTTCCCGCCCATCGTGCGCGGCGTCGAGGACGTGTTGCGGACCGTCGGCTACAACGCCTGGATCGTCAACACCGACAACCGGCCGGACGTGGAGCAGGCCGCGGTCGAGTCGTTTCGCCAACGCAACGTCGAGGGTTTCGTGTTCGCGACAGCGCATCTGAAGCACCCCCTGCTCGATGAGCTCGCGGCGGCATCGACGCCGATGGTGCTGGTCAACCGCCGCAGCAACAGCGCCGACATCCCATCGGTCACCGCCGATGACGCGGCAGGCGTGGCGATGGCGATGGCGCACCTCGTCGACCTGGGGCACACCAGAATCGTGCATCTGGCCGGACCGCAGGATCTGTCGACCGGCGTCAATCGGCGTCGCGCATTCCTCGCCGGCCTGGAGGATCTCCATCTCCCGGCGGAACAGTCGCGGACGGTCATCTGCGACGAATGGTCGGAACAGGCAGGCGCGAGAGCGATGCGGACCCTGTTGGATTCCGGCCCGGAGTTCACCGCCGTCCTTGCCGGGAACGACCTGCTTGCGCTCGGTGTCTACGATGCGTTGTCCGAACGCGGTCTCCGCTGCCCGGATGACATCAGTGTGGTCGGGTTCAACGATATGCCGTTCATGGACAAGGTTTCACCGCCGATGACCTCCGTGCGCATCCCGCACTACGAGATCGGTGCCGAGGCGGCCCGGTTGTTGCTCGAAGTACTCCAGGATCCGAACCGTCATCCGCGCTCGCTACTGCTGCCGCTCACGATGGCCGTGCGGTCTTCGACCGGGCCGGCGTCGGCGTCCCGCAGCCGCGACTGACTCGCGCGGGGGCTGCAACCGTTCGCCACATATTGACTTGATCCGGACCGCACGGCAGGATTGCAACCGATTGCAGTCGAGGTGGGAGATTGAATGGCCGACAACGCGACGACGAGTCTTGGGTGGATCGGGGCCGGCCGGATGGGCTACGCGATGGTCGAGCGGCTGCTGGACGCCGGCCATGACGTGTCGGTGTACAACCGGACCCGGTCCAAGGCGGAACCACTGGCCCAGCGGGGCGCCAAACTCGTCGACAGCCCCGCGCAACTCGCCGACCGTGACGTCGTCTTCATCATGGTCGCGGCCTCCGACGACCTCGAGGCGGTGACCACCGGCCAGGATGGACTGCTCACCGCCGACAGCTCACCGGAGATCATCGTCGACAGTTCGACGGTTTCAGCGGCGGCCTCGGAGAAAGTCCGTTCCGTTGCCCTCGAGCGGGGGACCGCGCTGCTGGCCGCACCGGTCAGCGGCAACCCGAAGGTGGTCAAGGCGGGCAAGCTGACGCTCGCGGTGTCGGGGCCGCGCGAGGCCTTCGATCGGGTTGAGCCGCTGCTGCGCCCGCTCGGTCGGGGCGTCACCTATGTCGGTGAGGGCGAGGTCGCCCGTCTGGTGAAGATCTGCCACAACGTTTTCCTCGGCGTGGTCGCGCAGTCGCTGGCGGAGATCACCGTGCTGGCCGAGCAGGGTGGCACGAGCCGTCAGGCGTTTCTGGAGTTCCTGAACAACTCGGTGATGGGCTCGGTCTTCAGCCGGTACAAGTCACCGGCGTTGGTCAATCTCGACTTCGCTCCGACGTTCACAAATGTCCTGCTGCGCAAGGACTTCGACCTCGGCCTTGAAGCGGCCCGCGAGCACGGCGTGCCGATGCCGGTCGCCGCGCTGGCTGCCGAACTGGTGTCGTCGGCGATCGGGGCGGGCCACACCAGCGAGGACTTCGCGACCTTGCTGTTGGAGCAGGCCCGACGATCGGGAGTCGAGCTGACCTCCGAAAACGCCGATGTCGACGACGGTTTGGGGACCGGGCTCGATGGGTGAGCCACGGCCGCTGCCGGCGCCGGGACACATGGGTGTCGACTACGAGGAACGTGTCGACTTCGCCCGGCTCCGGGACTATCGGCTCGGCCGGGCGAAGGCGGCGCTGGAGTCCAGTGAGTGCGGCGCGTTTCTGTTGTTCGACTTCTACAACATCCGCTACACGACCCAGACGTGGATCGGCGGGGCCCTCGGCGACAAGATGACCCGGTACGCGCTGCTCACCCGCACGGCGGACGAACCGTGGCTGTGGGACTTCGGATCGGCCGTGCGACATCACCAGATCTACTCGAACTGGCTGCCCGACGAGAACTGCCGCCCCGGCATGCTCGGGATGCGTGGCGCCGTCGCACCGTCCGCGGGACTGATGGTGTCGGCGATCCGCGAGATCAAAGGAATCCTCGAAGACGCCGGCCTCACCGACGCCCCCGTCGGCGTCGACATCGTCGAGCCCCCGTTCCTGTTCGAGATGCAGCGTCAGGGATTGACTGTGGCCGATTGCCAGCAGCGCATGCTCGATGCGCGGGAAATCAAATCGGCCGACGAGATCATGCTGCTCACCCAGGCGGCCGCGATGGTCGACGGTGTCTATCAGGACATCGTCGAAGTGCTCAAGCCAGGGATTCGGGAGAACGAGATCGTCGCGCTGGTGAACCAGCGGCTGTACGCCATGGGATCCGATCAGGTCGAAGCCGTCAACGCCATCAGTGGGGAGCGGTGCAACCCGCATCCGCACAACTTCACCGACCGGCTGATCCGGCCCGGCGATCAGGCCTTCTTCGATATTATCCACAGCTTCAACGGTTATCGCACGTGCTACTACCGCACGTTCAACGTCGGCAGTGCGACGGCGAGCCAACGCGATGCCTACACCAAGGCCCGGGAATGGATGGATGCCTCGATCGCGATGGTCCGGCCCGGCGTCGGCACCGATGAGGTTGCCGCCGTGTGGCCGAAGGCCACCGAATTCGGCTTCGACAACGAGCTCGCCGCCTTCGGCCTGCAGTTCGGACACGGGCTCGGACTCGGCTTGCATGAACGCCCGATTATCTCGCGGCTGAACTCGATGACCGAGCCGATCGAGTTGAAGGAGGGCATGGTCTTCGCGCTGGAGACCTACTGCCCGGCCTCCGACGGCTACTCGGCGGCGCGTATCGAGGAAGAAGTGGTCGTGACCGCCGACGGGCCGCGCATCCTGACGTTGTTCCCGGCCCAGGAGCTCGTCATCGCCAACAAGTACTGAAACGCGTTGGCGCACCTAGGCCTTAGCGCTTCACACCACCGCCGAAGTACATCTGGCCCAGGTTCGGATCGGCCAGGATCTCGGCGGCGCCGCGCTGGGTGACGACCCGGCCGCTTTCCATCACGATGCCGTCGCTGGCCATCCGCATCCCGAACCTCACATTCTGCTCGACCACCAGGATTGTCTTGCCGGCCTCCCGCATCGCCATCACGGCGTCGTACACCACGCGCAGCGCCTTGGGGTCAAGACCCAGCGACGGCTCGTCGAGCAGAAGCAGCACCGGATTCAGCATCAGGCTACGGGCGAACTCGACCATCCTGCGCTGGCCACCGGAAAGGTTGCCCGCCGTCTCGCGCGCACGTTCGGCCACGATCGGGAACACCTCGGCCACTTGGGCGTAACGCTGACGGACCAGTGCCCGGTCGCGCCGGACGAGGTAGGCCCCCAGTAGCACGTTCTCGCGCACCGTGAGGTTGGGGAACAGGGCGTTGGACTGCGGAATCTGGACCACGCCGCGGCGCAGGATCTCCGCAGGCGTGCACCGGTGAATCGGTTCCCCCTGCAACGTGACCTCACCTTCGCGGGGTTGCAGCAGGCCGCTGATGGTCCGCAGGACAGTCGACTTGCCCGCACCGTTGGGGCCGACGATGCAGGCGATTCCGCCCTCGTCGACATCGATGTCGACGCCCTGCAGGACGTCGCCACCGCCGTAGCCCGCGACCACACCACGCAGCCTCAGCATCAGACCGCTCCCTCCGGCTCGAGATCGAAGTCGTCGCCCAGGTAGGCATCGATCACCGCGGGGTCGGCCTGGATCTGCCCGGGGGTCCCCGAGGCCATGGTCGCGCCGCGGCTGAGCACGTGTACCCGTGGGCACAGGTCGAGGACGAACGGCATGTTGTGCTCGACGATCAGGAACGTCTTGCCGTGTGCGTTGAGCTCACGGATCATCGCGGCCATCCGTTCGATCAATACCGGGTTGATACCGCCCGCGGGCTCGTCGAGCAGGATGAGTTTCGGGTCGAGCATGAGGATCTGGGCGAGTTCCACGAGCTTCTGCTGGCCGTAGGATAGCGCGCGGGCCGGCTGATCGCGGAAGTCACGCATCCCGACGAACGCCAGCAGTTCCTCGGCGTCGCGAGCCTCATTGCCGCTCACCGCGATATGGCCGAGTTGCGACCACGAGAAGCTGCGCTGCGGTGCGACGACGTTCTCCAGCACGGTCATATCGCCGAACAGGCGGGTGATCTGGAACGTACGGCCCAGCCCCCGGTGAGCGCGCGACCACGACGGCAGCCGCTCGATCCGTTCACCGTCAAACCAGATCTCACCGGCGTCCGGCGCGATGGTGTGGTCGATCAGGTTGAACACCGTCGTCTTACCCGAGCCGTTGGGCCCGATGAGCCCGGTGATCGAGCCTTCCAGCACGTCGAACGAGCAGCCGTCGACCGCGGTGATGCCGCCGAATCGTTTGGTCAGGTCGCTGACCCGCAGCAGGGTGCGCTCCGGTTCGGCCGCACGCTCCTCGCGGGTCGAGATCGACAGCTTGGCCGGCGTCGTGACTTCGGCGATGCGCGCCCCCACGAGTCCCGCCCGGCCGGCGCTGCGCCGGCGTCGCCACAGCTGTTCCAGGGACGGCAGGATGCCCCGCGGCAGCCAGATCACGATCGCCATCAGCAGGCCGCCGAACAGGTACAGCCGGATGTTTCCGCCGCCGAAGTTGTTGTTCGCCACCTCGTTGAGGGATTCGACGATGAATGCGCCGACCACCGGTCCCCACAACGTGCCGTTGCCGCCGACCAGCACCGACAGCACGATCTGAACACTGAGCAGGATGCCGAACATGCCGCGCGGGTCGATGAAGGTGAGGTAATACCCATAGACGGCGCCCGCCATGCCGACCATCACGCTGCTCGCGACGAAGCCGATGATCTTGTTGACCGGGAGGTTGATGCCGATCGTCGCGGCCTTGGTCTCATCGCCGCGAATGGCCATCAGGCCCATGCCCAGTTTGGTGCGGCGAATCCACCACGACAGTGCGAGTTGCAGGATCAGCAACACCATCAAGGAGTAGTAGAACGGCCAGTTCGCGATGTCATGGCTCCACGACGGCAGCGGGAGCGTCAGGCCACTGGTGCCGTTGGTCAGACTCACCCAGTTGGTCGCGACGACACCGGTCAGAAACAGGAATGCGACGGTGATGATGACGAACGCCGCACCACTCGAGCGCAGCGACACCAATCCGAGGCCGAGGGCGACGACGGCGGTGACCAGCCCGGCCACGGGCACCCACAGCCACGGCGACGGTCCCTCGATCTTGGTGGCGAGCACGCCGACCGTGTAACCGCCGAGCCCGACGAATGCGCCATGGCCCAAAGAGACATAGCCGGCGTATCCCATGATGATGTTCAGGCCGCTGGCCGCGATCGCGAAGACCAGCGACAAGATGATCATGTTCTGGTAGTAGGCGTCGTCGGAGACGACAGGGAACAGCAGCAGGAACCCGGCGGCCACCACCGCTGCCGCGCAGCCGAGCCGGCGTGGCTCGCTCAGCGATCCTCTCCAGTCGGTCACAGGACACTCGCATCCTCGCGGCGGCGGACACCGAGCAGACCCTGCGGGCGCAGCAGCAGCACCGCGAACACGATGAGGTAGGGGAACGCGGTCGCCCACGCGGCCGAGACGTAGGCCGAGGTGAATGTCTCTGCGAGCCCGAACAGCAACGCGCCGAGGATGGCTCCGTTGAGGCTGCCCAGCCCACCGAGCACCACGATCGCGAGCAGTCGGGCGATCCACATGTAATGGGTGCCGGGGACGAATGAGTACAGCACCCCGACGATCGCCCCACCGGTGCACGCCGCCGCCATGCCGAGACCGAAGACCACGGCTCCGACCGATGCGACCTTGATGCCGACCAACTCGGCACCGGTCGGGTTGTTGGCCGCGGCCCGGATCGCCCGTCCGAGCCAGGTGCGGGTGAGGATCACGCCGAGCACCAGAAGTACCGCCACGGCGACCGCCCCGCCGTACACCTGGGCCTTCGGCACGTAGAACGTGCCGAGGCTGAAGGATTGACTGCCGTAGCCCGGCGTCATCGAGGTGGCGTTGTTACCCCAGATCACCCCCATGGTGGCCTCGACGACGAGCGCGAGGCCGAAAGTCAACAGCACGGTCGAGGCCATCGGTGCCGTTCGCACCGGCGCGATGGCCACCTTGTAGATCACCCAGCCCAGCCCGAACGACACGGGGGCGATGAGGGCGATCGCGAGCATCGGGTCGATACCGAGTTTCGACCACGCCGTGAACGCCAGGAATGCGCCGAGGATCAAGAACGCGCCGTGGGCGATGTTGACGATCCGCATCACCCCGAACACCAGGGTCAAGCCACTCGCGGCCAAGGCGTAGACGCCACCGACCAGCAGGCCCAGCACCGTGAACTGCAGGAACTCCAGCATCAGACGTTCCCGGGCTCCCAGCCCATAACGGTGTGGTCGGTCGTCGCGAATTGCTCGGGCAGGATGTATTCGACCTGGCCGTTCTGCCACTGGCCGGTGAGGAACTCACCTTGTGGGCGTCCCGCGTCGTCCCAGCTCAAGTCGCCGAGGATGGTCTCGACGGAGTTGGCGCGCAGCCAGTCGGCCATCGCCGCCTGGTCGTTGATATCGCCGACGGCTTCGACGGCGGCCTGCAGCACCTGGGCCGCACCGTAGGCGTCGGCCGCGTCCTCCGGCGGCAGCCCACCGAACATCTCTCCGTACTTCTTGACGAATTCCGCGTTGCCCGGTGTCGCCGCCTGCGGGGCGTGGCTGATCGCGAAGATGATGCCTTCGGTGTTCCCTGGGCCGATCGCCTCGGCGTACTCGTCGCCGAGGCTTGGGGCCGTGGTCTGATACAGCCATCGCGGCTTGAAATCGGCCTTGAGCATGGACCGGATGAATCCGACGCCGTCGTCGAAGAACGCGCCGTGCACGACGAGATCGGGATTGGCCGAGCGCACCTTGCTCACGAGCGTGTCGAAGTTGTTCAGGTCGGGCTGGTAGGTCTCGGCGAGCACCGTTGTGATGCCCGCGCCTTCGAGCACCTCGCGGATGCCCTCGACGTTCGGTGTCACGAACGGATCGTCGATCGTCGGGTAGGCGGCGGTTTTGGGTCGATCGGCCTCTGGCAGTTGGGAAATCCAGTCGGCGAACGCTTTGCCCTGTTTGTCGGCAGTGGCCTGCTGGGAGAAGAACACGTATTTCATACCGCGTTCGAAGATCTCCGGAGCGCCGCCGGCAGGCTCGATGTAGAGCATGCCGTTCTTCTCGGCGACGGCCGAAGCCGGCAGGTTCAACAGCGACGAATAGGTACCGATGAGCAGGTCGACCTTGTCATTGCTGATCAAGGCGTTGTAGTCGGCGACGACGGTGTTCTGGTTGGACGCGTCGTCCTTGATCACCAGCTCGACCTGGCGGCCCAGAAGCCCGCCGTTCTCGTTGACCATGGCCGCCCAGACCTCATACCCCTCCTTGGCGGCCTTGCCCTGCTGGGAGAACTGCCCGGTCAGCGGAATGGACGCACCGATCTTGATCGGGGCGGAGCCGTCCTCGCCGCCGCCTCCACCGCACGCAACCGCGCCGATCACCAGGCACGCGATCGCCAGTATCCCGGCGATGCGCCGTCCTCCACGTCCGTTCACGGCCGCTCTCCTTTCGATTTGCAATCGATTGCGGTAACTCGAACTATTGTGATGCGCACCACATCTGTCAAGCATCCGGCGCCGGCGCGCGGGCCCGCACCTCAGCCGTCACCACCCCCGCCGATCCCGATCGCTCGCTGGCGGACGAGTTCGATCGCCGGCGCGGCGTCGTAGCCGGCCTGCATCACCGACGGCGGCTGGGCGCGTCCATCCGGCGTCGCGTTCGCGATCCCGAAGATCTGCGGCGACGCGGCGTTGACGGTGAGCGCAAAGATATCGGGCCGGTTGTAATGGCCGGCGAAATCGTGCCGGAGCTTCATTCGCACGGCGATGTCCAGGTCGAGATCGGCATACAACACCGCCTCTTCGTTGCCCAGAGGGCCGGCGATGATCCGGCTGTCGGGAGCTGCGATGACAGAACCGCCGCAGAAGTCGGGGTCGCGGATAACCGCCTCGTCCTTGGGCGACAGCTCCAATCGGTCGATCGCCGCATCGTCGATCGTGCCGCAAGCGCTGACCACAAACGCCTTCGACATCTGCGCGAACGCCCTCGAGTCGACGGTGACCCGGTCGCGCATCGGTGTCCCGATGGCGGGAAAGTGGTTGGGCCAACTCATCACATGCACCCGGGAGTACTGGGCGGTCACCGCGAATATCGCCAGCGGGTTGGAGTTCTCGCCGCAGATCAGTGCGCTCGTCGGACCGAAACGGGTGTTGACCACCGCGAGGCTGTCGCCGTCGCCGCCGGTGTGCACCAGCCGCTCGCCGACCGTCGGCATGAGCTTGCGCCGCTTGCCGAGCAACGTGCCGTCCGGCCCGAGAAAGACCTGGCTGTTGTACAGCGTGCCCGTCGTGTTCGGGATTTTCTCGCAGACCCCCATGACGACGTAGGCCTGCGCGTCGGCGGCTGCCCGACCCAGTTCGTCGACCTCCGGCCCCGGGATCTCGACAGCGTTTTTGAACAGCTCGACGCTGAGCCGGGTGGCGACCTCACCGGTGCCCGGATGGAAGTGGAACCAGACCGGATGTGCGGGTATGAAGCCTTCAGGGAAAGCGATGATGTCGGCGCCGCGCGCCCCGGCCTCGCGGATCAGGGTGCACGCCTTCGCCGTGGACCCTTCGCGGTCGAGGAATACCGAACTGGCCTGGACGGCGGCCGCCCTGACCGTCGGAAACTCGTCACCACCCACTGTGGTCAACCTCCAGTCGGAGCGCGTCTGCAAGAAGGGGCAAACGTTTGCAGGACGCCGGATTGTCAAACCGTACGCGTGACCGGACATCGCGGTCAAGGGTCTGGCCGCGACCTTGCCGCTGCGATCCTGAACACGCTGTACACCAAAACATTTCACCTAGTTTCGATTCTCAGATCAGGATGGTCAGGGGGTTCTCGATGCGGCGGACAAAGGCGCCCATCCAGCGCGCGGCGACCGCTCCGTCGATGACCCGGTGATCGGCCGACAGGGTGACCGTCATGACGGTGCCGACCCTGAGTGCACCGTCCTCGACGACGGGTCGCCGGATGGCAGCGCCGACCGCGAGGATGCCGGACTGCGGCGGATTGAGAATGGCCGAAAACTCTGCGACGCCGAACATTCCGAGGTTGGACACCGAGAAGCTGCCGCCCTCCAGCTCTTGCTGTCGGATCCCGCCGTCCCTGGCCCGCTGCGCGAGATCGGCGACGCGTTCTGAGATCGTCGACAGCGGGGTCGTGTCCACCTCGCGCAGCACCGGCGTCAACAGACCACCCTCGACGGCCACCGCCAGCGCGATATCGGCGTGGTGGTAACGACGCACCGAATCACCGTTCCAGATCGCGTTGGCTTCCGGAACCTCGATCAGCGCGCCTGCCACCGCCTTCAGCACGAAGTCGGTCAACGACACCTTGGTCGCGGCGACCTCGTTGACCTGGCGCCGGATCTCGAGCAGATCGTCGACCCGGCAATCCGCGACGAGGTAGAAGTGCGGCACCGTGGTCTTGCTCTCGGTGAGCCGCCGGGCGATCGCCCGGCGCATCCCCGTGAGCGGGATATCGGTGAAGTTCCCTGCGTCCGACCCGACGGCCGGTGTCAGGGACGGCTCGGGAGGCCCAACGACGGGTTCGGCCATCGGGAGCCGGTCCAGATCGCGCCGTACGATCCGCCCGCCCGGACCGGTGCCGGTCACGCTCGCCAACTCGATTCCCCGTTCACGCGCGAGTTTTCGCACCAATGGGGTGGCGAACAGTCGCCGGTCGCCGGCCGCCGGTACGGCCGTCCCGTTGGGTGCCGGGGCATCGAGGTCGGCGGTGCCCTCGCCCGGGGCCAGCACCACCGCGATCGGCTCGCCCACATCGATTGTTGCGCCCGGCGCGGCGAGCAGCCGGCCCACGGTGCCGCTCACCTCGGCGGCGTACTCGACCACCGCCTTATCGGTTTCGATCTCGGCGATCGGGTCACCGACGTCGATCTGCTGTCCTTCCGCGACGAGCCAGGTCTGAATGACGCCCGCACCGGCGTTGGCCAGCACCTCCGGCATCCGCACCACGGTCGGCATCAGCGCTGCCCCATTCCAACCCGCACCTTCTCCAGGCCGGCCAGCACGTCTTCGGTTCCGGCGATCGCCGCGCGTTCGAGGACCTTGGAAATGCTCGGCGAAGCCTCGCCGCCGGTCACCCGTTCGACGGGTTGGTCCAGCCAGTCGAAGAGCCTGCGCGCGATCTCGTCAGCGAGCCAGCCACCGTAGGAGAATCCGCGAGCGCCTTGTTCGACGAGCAGCACGGCGTTGGTTTTCCGGACGCTGGCCGCGATGGTGTCCCAGTCGATGGACGCCCGGTCCAGCCAGCGCAGGTCGATCAGCTCGGCGTCGACATCGGATTGGTCGATCGCTTCCAGGCAGTGCCCCACCATCGACAGATAGCTGATGACGGTGACCTCGGACCCGGTGCGCCTGATTGCGGCACGACCGGGCGGAATGATGTAGTCGGGTTCCCCTTCAGGAATCCGGTCGGCCGCGCCGTAAAGATCGACGTGTTCGATGACGAGCACCGGATCATCCAGGGCCAGAGCGGCATTCATCAACCCGATGTAGTCGGCCGCGGTAGAGGGCGCCACGATTCGCCAACCCGGGCTGGTGGCGAAGATTCCCGCGGGGTCCATCAAGTGCTGAGACCCGTACCCCGAGCCCATCGCGACCTTGGTGCGCAACACCAACGGCACCGGATTGTCCCCACCGAACATGTGCCGCGCCTTGCCGATCTGGTTGAACACCTGATCGGCGGCCACCCACATGAAGTCGGGATACATGAACTCGACCACCGGCCGGAACCGGCCATCCAGTGCCAGTCCGCCGCCGATGCCGATGAAGGCGTTCTCGCTGATCGGGGTTCCCACCAATCGCTCATCGCCGTATTTCGCCAGCCCTTTGGTGGCGCCGTTGGTGCCGCCGCCGAGATGGTGCACATCCTCACCGAACACCACGATGCGGTCGTCGCCTGCCATCCGCCGGTCCATCACGGCGGCCACCGCCTCGACGAATTTCGCTGCGCGCCAGGGGCCTCGGTGCATCGCCGGGTCGAGCACCGCGAGCGCTCCGAGCTCGCTGGCTTCGCTTCGCACTCCGACGTCGACAAAGCCGGGATCGGGCCACAGCTGCGGCCGGATGCGACGCTTTCCGGCGTGGTCGGGGTCGGCCTCGACCAACTCGGCTGCGGCGGCCGCCATCGCGTCCTGCGCCTGCCGGCGCACCGACGTCACCCCCGCCTGGTCGATCAGGCCGAGCGCGATCATCTCCCGCGCTACCCGGTCGAGTGGGTCGCGCGCACGCCAGTGTGCCTCTTCATCCTTGCCTCGGTAGCCGAATGCACTGCCCGGGTACGGCCCGTTCTGGTGGAAGAACCGGTACACCTCGACTTCGATGACCGCGGGTCCGGCGCCGCTGCGCATCCGTTCGGCCGCCTGCTCGGTGGCGAGGTGCACCGCCAGCGGGTCCATACCGTCGACGCGCCAGCCGGGAATGCCGAAACCCTGTCCGCGCACCGACATCCGAGCGTCGGCGGTGATCTCGTCGACCCGGGTGGACACGGCGTACAGGTTGTTCTCGATGAAGAAGCAGAACGGTAGTTTCCATGCGGCGGCGAGGTTCATCGTCTCCAGCACGGAACCGATCTGGCCGGCCCCGTCGCCGAAATAGCTGATGGTGAGATCGTCGGTGCCGCTGTGCTTCTGGGCCCAGGCGTTGCCCGCACCCATGGGGACTCCCCCACCGACGATCGCGTTGGTGCCCAGCGCCCCCGCTTCGAACCATTGCAGGTGCATGGATCCGCCGCGACCCCGGCAGTAGCCCTGCGCCAGCCCGAGGATCTCGGCCAGCGTCCGTTGCAGCACCCGCTGGACTTTCGGGGTGACCACGGCGGCCGGGTCGATCACCCCGCCCGTGACGTGGGTCAGTGCCTTGGCAAGGAACTGATGGTGGCCGCGGTGCGAGCCGTTGACGGCATCGGTGGAACGCAGGCCGACGATGGAACCGACCGCGCCGCCCTCCTGTCCGATGCTGGAGTGTGCGGGGCCGTGCAGCAGACCTTCGCCGGCCAGCTCGAGCACGGTTTCCTCGAAGGCGCGGATGAGGTGCAGTTCGGCGAGAATGGTGCCGAGCAGCTGGGGGGAAGCGGCTTTCCAGTCGTCGTCGGTGGTCGACAGCTCGACCCAGGCGACACCGGTCTCGAGGCGTTGTTCACGTGGCATGTCCTTACCTCCGTCGGCAGCGAATCTACGCTGATTGGATACACATCGGCGAGGATTATGCGAATAATGCACGAATACGGTGGCAAACGTCGACTACTGTGACGCTATTGGATCCACTCGTCAGGAGGTCGGTATGGCGTTACCGGGACTGGTCGGCACGGACCACATCGGCTTCACCGTGCCCGACCTGGAGCAGGCCCACGACTTTTTCGTGCGGGTCCTCGGGTGCACGCACGTCTACACACTCGGGCCGTACCAACACGATGACGACTGGATGCGCGAGCATCTCAACGTCCACCCGCGCACGGTGATGCGGCGGCTGCACTTCTACCGGTGCGGTACCGGGGCCAATTTCGAGGTGTTCGAGTACGAACCGGCCGACGGCCAGGCGGGCATTCCACGCAACAGCGATATCGGCGGCCACCATCTGGCGTTCTACGTGCATGATATCGACGCGGCCGTCGCCTACCTTCGGGCCGAGGGGATTCGGGTCCTCGGTGAGCCGACCGCGAGTAGCAACGCCAGTGCGGGCCAGAGCTGGGTGTACTTTCTCAGTCCGTGGGGCATGCAGTTCGAACTGGTGAGCTTCCCGGACGGCAAGGCCTACGAGAAGGACGCGAAGGTGTTGCTGTGGAACCCGAACCAGCCAGCACAGTGAAGCCGGAACGGGATCGGAGGCGTCATGGCCCAACCGCAGGTGCGTGACGGTGTCACCGGATCGCGGGTCGCCGACGAGTTGCGCGCGGCGATCCTGCATGGTGACTACCCGCCCGGTGCCCGGTTGCGCCAGGAGGAACTCGCCGGCCAGTACGGTGCGAGCCGGGTGCCGATCCGTGAAGCCCTGCGGATTCTGGAGTCCGAGGGCCTCGTGGTCACGGTGGCCAACGCCGGCGCATGGATCGCGAGCCTGAGCCTCGACGAGTGCGCCGAGCTGTACCAGGTGCGCGAGCGGATCGAACCACTTCTGTTGCGCTACAGCATGCCCCACCTGACCGAGCCCGACATCGACCGCCTGGGCGAGCTGGCCGCGCAGATGAGCAGCACCCGCGACGTCGAGCACTTCCTCGAGCTCGACCGGGAGTTCCATCTCGGCGGCTATCGCGGGGCTGACACCACGTTTCTGCGCCCGACCGTCGAGCGGCTGTGGAACGCCACCCAGCACTACCGGCGGGCCTTCACCCGGTTGCTGGATGTCGAGAGCAATCGGATCGTGCACGATGAGCATCACATGCTCGTGGCGGCGATCCGTGACAACGACCCCGACGACGCCGAGCGCGTGCTGTTCGGCCATATCCGCCGGACCCGCTTGCAGCTGACCCGGCATCCCGAGGTCTTCTCAGGATCCGGATCGGACACCCCTTCCGGGCCAGAGGCTTAGGTCAGCCGCCGGACCGCTCGCTCCGGATCCGCTTCTTGTCGTACTTGCCATACACGGTCACCGGAATGCTGTCAACCACCTCATAGGACTTGGGTCGCTTATATGCCGCCAACTCAGCCCGGCAGTGCCCGACGAGGGAATCCTCGAGCGCAGAGCGGTCCAGACCCGCCTGCGATGGCTCGGGAACGACGAGCGCGTGGACCGCCTCACCCCAATCAGCGTGCGGCAAACCGACAACCGCTGCTTGCGCGACCGCGGGATGGGTCGACAGGGCCGCCTCGACCTCCACACAGTAGACGTTCATCCCGCCGGTGATGATCATATCCGCGAGCCGGT
>NZ_JBSFPX010000021.1:0-55659 GCF_053588415.1 Mycobacterium sp. NPDC003449 | reverse complement strand
TCTATACACGCCCACCACGCGACCGCAGCACGCCATCGCCAACCCCGGCGAAAAATCGAGGCTAGGCACCTCGGACCAGCTACGTCGGCGGGGTGGTGCCGTGCGGTCAGCGTGGTTGCTGCGGCATGAGGTGCCAGTGTGACTGCGCGAGGTTAGGGTGTTCTGGTTGGGATTCCAACGGTGCAAACAATGGCGCGGTATCGCCACCCGCTACGACAAACACAACCTCAACTACCGAGGCGGCATCGTCCTCGACGCCATCGTGGCCCGGCTCAAACGGTTATGAGACACGCCCTAGCCTAGAAATTTCATGAGTGGGTTGTGGGTCTGATCGGCGGTGTTGTTTGTGCGTCGTCGTTGCCGTGGCAGGGGTGGCCGCCGGCGCTGTGATCGCCGGTTCTCCGTCCTCGAATAGTGTTGTGCGAGTCAGTTTCAGGCGATGCGCAGACGAATCCAGCCGGTGTCGATGAGGTGGTTCCAAGGCCAGCCTCGGGGCAGCCGGAGTCTTCTCCTGCGGCCGGTGTGGATGATGCGGCCGGCCACGGCCAGCAGGCGAAAGCGGACGCGTTTGGGTTCCCACTTGCGGGCCGGGTGGTGTTCATCGAAGGCCAGGGTCTGTGTCCAGGTGATGAGATCAGCGGCCATGGCGACGACTTCGAGCCATATGCGGTTGGCCTGATAGCTGTGGAAGGGCAGGTTGCGCAGGCCGGTGTCTTTGAGGCAGCGGATGCGGTCTTCGGCGCGGGCGCGTTGGCGGTAGCGGACTTCCAGAGTGGGCAGCGTCCATCCGGTGCCGCGGGTGTTCGTTACGAAACACGTGATGCGCCAGCCGTTGTGATCAGTCAGTCGTAGTTGGGCGCCGGGGTGTGGACGTTCGCGACGAGCGATCACGCGCATGTCGTTCGGCCACTCCTGGGGGCCGTACCTGGCCGGTGAGCGGGTGGGTTTGACCGGGGTGGGCATCCACCGGGTGAGCTCGGCGACCTGGGCGCCCTCACGTGGTGCGCCGTCGCTGTCGAGGGCGGCGACCCAGGCGTGCTCGGGAACCGTGCGGACGGCGGCCTGTACCGGACCCTGGGCGGGAAAGCCGATGGAGTACTGCAGTCCCGCATCGGTGATGTGGTGCAGCAACGCCTTGGACGCACCACCGGCATCGGCCCGCACCAGCACCTGGGTCCGTTCACCGTCGGGCAGCTGCGCCAACGCCGCCGAGAGCGTGGCGATGTGGTCGGCGCTGTTGAACGGTGAGGCCTTGCCGGGACGCAGATCCAGCGCGAGGGTTTCCCCGGTGCCGTACTGGCCGTGGTCGACGAAGGCACACATCGGCGCGAACCCGTAGGACTTCTTGTACGTGGGCTGGGCTCCCTGTTTGTCGGAATGCGCGGTCACCAATGTCGCGTCGATATCCACGATGACCTGCCCGCCATCGCGGGTTCCCGGTGTTCCCGCCAGCGGCCGAGCCCGTGACCAGGCCCGTTGACGCGCCGAAGCCCTGCTGGCACGCAACGCCGCGACCACGCGATCGGTGGTGTGCTCGTCGACGCTCAACGTCGCGAACAGCCGCGACACCGTCGGATCGGATGCCACCGCGCCGAACAGGTCGTACTGAGCACGCACCGCGGCCAGGTCGGACAGGCAGTCGCCGCCCAACGCCAGTGTGATCGCGAGATCGAGGAGCGCCTTGCCCGGATCATGACGCGCCCGCCTCCCGCACCACGGCGCCAAGGCAGTCGATAGGGCCTGCCGCAGGCCTGTGATCCGGATAGCCTCGAGCATCATCAACGAGCCCGACGATGTCACCAACGACTCGCGGGCATGATCCACGATCAAACCGCCAACCGCGTTACGCTTCACCTACGGAGTGCCTTCCTGACAGCGGAACTTGAGACTTCAGCAATCCCAAGAATCCTCTGCAGGACAGGCACTTCCGTGTATCACACGCCGTCACCAACCCCGAAACCATGAAATTTCTAGGCTAGGGCTGCTACTCATCGAACAACGTCGGACCGTCATCCATCGGCGGTCGATCCGCCAGCACACCCTCAAGAGATTGCTTCTGCGGGGCCTCCCAGATCGGTGGAATGAACGCCCGAATCACGCTGCGATTGACCCGGTACCGACGACCATCCCTCTCAGCGAGGTTCAGCCTCGTCAGGTCGTTGAGGTCCCGGGTGGGGGTCCGATCCCCCACTTTGGCGTAAAACCGGGCCAGCGTGGTGTTGATGTCGGTCGCCTCTTTGGCGGTGATCCACACACCCTCGGGCATTGCGAGCGCAAGTTCACGTTGCCGAGTCCGCGTCTCCGTGTCCGGCATCTCTTTGCGGAATACGTCGTAAACATAGCTTTCCCAATGAATTTGAACGTTCTCAGCCTTCACAACCTCGATCTGGTCGCGCAACTCATCCAAGAATCCACCGAGCGCGTAACCGATAAACGCCATCGCATCGCGCTGGGCAGCGTCGAGATTGCGGTAATACCCGTGGTCGCGGGTCTTGTTGTAGAAGTCCGACAGCAGGTTGGTGGCCACGATGGGCACCACACCGGACTCCGAAAGGATCTGCACCTCGACCAGGCGGGCAAGGCGTCCGTTGCCGTTGCCGAACGGGTGAATCCACGCGATGTACAGATGCGCGAGCATCGCGGCAAGAACGGCGTTGATAAACCGTTCCCGCACAGGAGATTCCGGGGTGACCGCGGCGCGCAGTTCAGCAAGCCAACGCACGAACTGATCCACCAACTCAGGCACGTCCTGCCACTGCGGCGCGCGGTACTTGCCGACACTCACGTTGTGCTCACGCAGCCGGCCCGGCACCACCTCGGGCTCATCAGGGATGCCGTCGAGAATCTGCAAATTAAGCTGCTCCAACCGTTTCCGGGTGATCGGCAGCCGTTTGCCCGCCCGCAACGCCCCGTCGATGTCCCGGATCGCGCCGAGCACATTCTGAACCTCACGCTCCTGGTAGAGCCGTGATTCGCCGACGTTGGCGCTGCCCTTCTCAACGATCAGCTCCACCTCGGTCTCAGTGAGGGTGTTGCCCTCTATGGCGGTGGTGGCCTGCACACCCCGCGCCAAATAGACCGAACCCATGATCTCCGCCTTGGCTGGCTTCAAAGGCACTCCCGCCAAATGCTGACACTTGCTCATCGCCTCACCGAGGTCGAGCCACATCGCCGGAGTCAACCGCCGCCCAGCGTCGAACTCAAAGCTGATGAACGAGTACTGCTCAGGCCGGGGCATACGCCAAATATTAACGCGAAAACGATGCCATTGAACTGCATATTCGCACTACTTGGGGTGATTTTCGTCCATTTTTCAGTCCATTAACCGATCCGAAATCGGAACCAGGGTCGCCGGCGTCGTATCAGTGGCTCAAGGCGATGCCCACCACCGTGATCAACAGACCCCCAATCGCCCAGCGGAGGTCGAGGACCTGCTGGCTATCGAGCTGCGCGGACAGGGCCGCGATCTCGTCTTGGATGTGCCTGATCGCACCCTCGGCGGCCTGCTCGGAGCTGGTGGCCACCTCGTCGACGGGCCCGTTCGGGTTGAGAACAAAGTTGTCGGTAGCCGTCACCCTCGGAGTCCCCCCACCATAGGTCACCTGTGCGGGTCCCGGCTGCAGGACGTTGATCTTCGGTTTGCGCCGAAGTTGGCGCCACAGCTCCGCGCCGAACTGTTTGCCCCACACAATGATCTGTCCTCCGAGCGACCTGTCGTAGCGGGCGCGCACATAGGCGTAGGCGAAGCCAGCGACGGCGATCAGGGCGCTGACGAGCTGCAGGGTGGTCGCCCACATGTGACGGTCGGGGAACTCGATGACCAGGGCTGAGAGGGCGAGCGCGACGGCGATCACGACGAGGGTCAGCGTGAGCCGCCATTGGCATGTGGACACCTGCTCGTCGTCCATGGTGGGGCAACGATAAGCGCCGCGATGAACAGCGCGCTACGAAATTCGGGCGGCTAGCGGCGGTGTCCACGACGGTCGAGGCGCACCGTAACGAGGTGCGTCGCCCCGGGTCGACGGCGGTGCTCGGTGCGGCGCTGCGCGGCCTGGCCGATCCGAGCAGATATCCGAGCGCCGACGGCCGGCTGCTGCGTGCGGAACTGGCCGAACACTGGTCGATCGGCCCCGATCGGTTGGTGACGGGCGCGGGCAGCATCGACGTCATTGCCCGCGCGTTCACCGTGGCGGCCGGCAGCGAACTCGTGCTGCCCTGGCCGAGTTTCGACGCCTTCCTCCCACTCGCGCCCTCGCGCGGCCTGTCCGTCACACCCACCGCGCTGCGGTTCGGCGACGGCGCCGTCGACCTGGCCGCGGTACGCCGGGCTATCACCCCGGCCACATCGTTGGTCGTGGTCTGCACGCCGAACTCGCCGACCGGAGGCTCACTCACCCACACCGACTGGCCGGATTCCCGGCCGACGTGCCGGCGTCGGTGTCGGTCGTCCCCAGGCCGTAGTGCTGGTCAAGCCCTACCCAGGGCACGGCATCCGGATCAGTGTGGGGACCGGCGCGGACACCGACCGGCTGGCGCGGGTCTGGCCCGACCGCTAGCGCAGCTCGGCGATCACCTTGGCGAAGGTGTCGATATGCGGCTGCTGCACGATGAAGTAGCTGACCCCGTAGTGCTCGCGCAGCCCGCGCAACCGGTCGGCCATGGCCGATACCGACCCGGACAGCACACCCGGGTGGCGCAGCAGCTGCTCGTCGGTGTGATCGGGCAGAAACCGCCGGGGCAGCGACAGGTTCGGCATCTCCGACCCGGGCGCGGGGATCGCGGTGATGGCGATGTTGAGTTCCAGCCCGGCGAACCGGTCCCCGGCGGCGTTGCATACGAAGGTGATCCGTTCGGCCATCGGGTCGCGGTCGCCGTCGGGCACACCGTCACCGCCGGTGAGCCCGATGATGTCGGCGGTCTCGGCGGCCACGGTCAGCAGCCGGTCGCCGTTGCCGGCGATCAGGATCGGCACGCCGGGCACGTGCTCGCGCAGGTAGTCGGTGACGTGGCGCAGATAGTCGATGCGTTCGCGGGCGCCGGGGAAGGGCAGTTCGGCGGCCTCGAACTCCTCGCGCACATAGCCCGCGCCGAGTCCGAGGTCGAGTCGGCCTCCGGACAGGTCGCGCACCGCCGCGACGTCGCGGCCCAGCAGCGCCGGCTTGTAGAAGCACGCGTTGAGCACGAACGTCCCGATCCGCAGGGTGCTGGTCGCATTCGCGGCGGTCATCAGGGTCGGGAACGGCGCGGGGGCACCGAGATGATCCGGCACGTCGAGGACGTCGTAGCCGAGATCCTCGGCGCGCCGGGCCACCTCGGCGACCTGGGCTTGGGATTCGGCTGAATGCAGGCTGATACCGAAGCGGAAGGTGTTCGTCACCGGCCCAACGGTAGTGCCCAACTGCGTGCCGCCGAGGCCAGTCCGGCGACCAGCGCCGACGTGACCGGGGAGAGGCCGTCCTCGCCTGGCAGCGGGCTGCGCGGGCTGAGCCCGCGCACCCGGGAGGGCAGCTCGAGCTGGACCCCGCCGGCCCGGTTGACCGGGTTGTCGGGATGTTGGCCGCGCAGCTCGCGGGGTATCGCGGCCAGATCGGTGACGACGTGATAGCCGGGTATGGCGATATGGCCCGCGACGTGCTCGGCCAGTACCCGGTTGCACCCGCCGGCCAACAACTGTGTGCCCCGGCCGATCCGGCCGTAGCCGTGCAGCGACACCGCCGCGTCCACGTGGTCCAAGAATACCGCGAGGCGGTCCGATTCCTGCGGCCGATAACGCGCCGACGGCAGATGGTGCGGGTAGTCCTCGGGATGGCGCAGCACGTACAGGGACGCATCCGATGCCTGGGCCGCGCGTTCGGCGATCACATCGGTCATCTGTTCCAGCCCGCCGCCGTGGATCGCCATGAACCCGAACCGGGAGCGCTGCACGCTGGTTTCGGTGACGCCCGGGTGCTGGAGTAGCTCCGACAGTGATTGTGGTGCAGCCGAATCGGGAGTGGTCGCGCGCTGCGGCCAGCTCATCGGATCCCAGCGCCGCAGGAACTCGATCCAGCGGTGCGGCAGGTCGTGATGCATCGCGCCGTCGAGGATCCGTTCCAGGTAGCCGGGCCGGGGCGGTCCGGGATCGACCCGGTGGTCGATGTAGACCCATGCGGGGGCGGGCCCGTCGGCGGTGTGCACGGTCAGCCGGTCGCGCCGGTAGCGCACCGGCACCCCTTCGGCACGGTCGAGGGCCGCCAGGTCCTGGTCGGTCACCCGCCAGAGCACCCCGTGCACCTGGGATCCGTCGAACGGTTCGATGGTGGCCACCCCGCGCTGGTTGATCAGCCAGTCATGGCCGTCCAAGCGGGCCGGTCGCGGATCGACCGCGCCCGGGCAGCGGCCGGCCATCTGTGTCACGCACAGATTCGAGCCGTAGGCGAAGTAGGTGTGCAGCATTCAGCCCGTGACGGTCAGATAGATCAGCACCACGTTCAGCACACTAATCACCGCGGCCACCAGCCAGCCAAGCGCCGTGGTCAGGCGGTGGTTGACGTCGCCACCCATCAACGTGCGGTCACTGGTCAGCCGGATCAGCGGGATCAGCGCGAACGGGATGCCGAACGACAGCACCACCTGCGATAACACCAGGGCCCGGCTCGGATCGACACCGATCCCGAGAATGACCAACGCCGGGATCAGGGTGACCAGCCGGCGCAGCAGGAGTGGATAGCTGCGCTTCAACAGGCCCTGCATGATCATCGCCCCGGCATACGCGCCGACCGACGTCGAGGCGAGCCCGGACGCCAGCAGGCCGATCGCGAACAGCAACGCGACGACGGGGCCGAGGGTGTCGCGGACCGCGGCGTGCGCACCCTCGATCGAGTCGGTGTTGTCCCGGCCCTGCAGGTTGGTCGCGGCCACCAGCACCATCGACAGGTTCACCGCGCCCGCCACCAGCATGGCCAGGCCGACGTCGAACCGGGTCACCCGCAGCAGCAGGCGCCGCCGGGGTCCGGCATCGGGGTGGCCGTGCCGGTCCCGGGCCAGCCCGGAGTGCAGGTAGACCGCGTGCGGCATGACCGTCGCGCCCAGCATGGCGGTGGCCAGCAGGATGCTCTCGGCGCCGTCGAAGCGGGGGATCAGGCCCTCGGCGACCGCGGCGGCGGGCGGCGTCTCGACGAACAGGCTGGTGAGAAATCCGATGGCGATGACCAGCAGCAGGCCGGTGATCACCCGCTCGAACACCTGCTGCCCGCGCCGGTTCTGCACCGCCAGCAGCACCAGCGAGACCGCGCCGGTGACGATGCCGCCGATCAGCAGCGGCAGATCGAACAGGAGGTACAGGGCGATCGCCCCGCCGACCACCTCGGCGAGATCGGTTGCCATGGCGACCAATTCGGCCTGCAGCCAGTAGGCGATGCGGCCCGGTGTGCGGGTGTGGTCGGCGACGGACTCGGGCAGGGAACGGCCGGTGACCAGGCCGAGTTTGGCGGACAGATACTGCACCAGGCCGGCCATGACGTTGGCGACGACGATGACCCAGACCAGCAGGAAGCCGAACTGGGCGCCCGCACTGATGTTCGCGGCGACGTTTCCGGGGTCGACGTAGGCGATCGCCGCGACGAAGGCGGGTCCGAGCAGCAGCCAACTCGGCCTGGTCCGGGTGTCCAACAAACTCATCCACTTTCCTATCCGGTGAGTCGAATAGGAAAGTTAGGTTAGCCGAAACCTTGCGGTGGTGCTAGCCGCGAGTCCTCACCAGCCGAGCACAACTCCGCCGATGCCCCAGCCGTACCACGGGCCGTAGTTGATCGCGGGCGGCGATGTCACGATCGCGGTGCTGCCCTTGGTCTGGCATTGCGTGGTGGTGGGTGTGGTGTTGGTGCACTGGGGCGCCGCGGCCGCCGGGGGCGCGCCGAAGAGAACGCTGAGCGAAACGATGCCTGACACCGCCAGTGACGCTGCCAGGCACCGAAGAATATTGGACATGACCGACTCCGATCGCTGGAGTCAGTCTACGTCGAATCGGTTGTCTCAGAGGAAGTCAGAGGATGAAGAACTCGTCGTCCCACGGGAACATGCCGTACCCAGGCTCGGGCGGCGTCGAGTCGATCTGCACATTGCCCTCACTGGCGCAATCGGTGGTCTGCCCGCCCTCGACGGAGCTGCCGCCGGTCACTTCGCACTTCGGGAGCAGGGGGTTGGGCGGCGGCTCGGCCGCGGCCAGGGGCGCCAGCGCGATCGCGGTGGAAGCGCCTCCGATGGCGAGGAATCCGGCGAGCGTGGTGAGACGTGACGGCATCAGAAGATCCTTCCGGCGTTTAACCGGCAGCGTACAACCCTTTACCGGTGACCAGGGGCAAATCCAGTGTGGTCCGGATACCAGGAGCCGCGGCGACGACGGCGGGAATCGCATTGACCACCCGGGCCGCGGTGGACACCAGACCGGCGTGGTTGTGGTCCCCGTTCGGGCTGCTCAGGCACAGGTCCAGGGCGTAGGACGGTTCGCCGGTCAGCTCGATGCGGTAGGAGCCGCCCTCCTGCGCGGGCTGTGGCCAGTCCGGGCACAGGTCATCGCGCAGCCGGGTGACGTGTTCGAGCACCACCGCCGGTTTGCCGTCGAGCATCCCGCGCACCTCGAACCGCAGCGCCGCGGCGGTGCCCTTCCGGATGTGCCCGGCCGCGATGTCGAAGTCCTCGGGTGCCGGAATCCGGGTGTGCTCCTCGGTCACCTCGTCGAGTTCGATGCCCAGACCAGCGGCGAGCTGGCGGACCACCGAACCCCACGCCAGGCTGAGGACCCCCGGCTGCAGCAGCATCGGGGTCTCGTCGACCGGCCCGCCGAACCCCATCACGTCGAACATCACCGTCGGGCTGTCATAGGTGGCGTAGTCGACGATTTCCATGCATCGGATCTGCTCGACCTGCTGGCACGTCCCGGCCAGGGCAAGGGGCAGAAGGTCATTGGCGAAGCCGGGATCGATACCGTTGACGAACAGGCTCGAGCCTCCTTCTTTGGCCGCCGCCTCGATCGGCTCGACCAGCTCGGCGGGCAGCACCTGCCACGGGTACTGCAGGAACACCGCCGAGCTACCGACCACGTTGACGCCCGCGGCCAGGATGCGCCGGTAATCCTCCAGCGCATCGGGCAGCCGGTTGTCGGCCATCGCGGTGTAGACCGCGCAGTCGGGGTGGGTGGCCAGCACCTCACCGAGGTCGTCGGTGGCCTTGATTCCGGTCGAAACCTCCAGTCCGGCAAGGTCTCCGGCGTCCTTTCCGGCTTTCTCCGGTGAGGACACCCACACCGCGGTGAGCTCGTAGGCCGGGTCGTTGATGAGTTGGGTCAGCGCATGCCTGCCGACGTTGCCGGTTCCGATGGCGGCGACTTTGATCGTCATGGGTTCCTTACAGGTCGGGGATGGGTAGGTCGAGGTTGGGCATGGTCAGGCCGCCGTCGACCTCGAGGGTCTTGCCGGTCAGATAGCTGCCCGCGGGGGAGGCCAGATAGACGGCGGCGGCCGCGATGTCCTCCGGATCGCCGAGGCGCCGCATCGGGGTGGCCTTTTCCATCGGTTCGCGCAGGGCGTCGTTGGAGGCCACGACGTCCAGCGCCGAGGTGAGGATGGACCCGGGCGCGATGGCGTTGACCCGGATGCGCGGGCACAGATCGAGGGCGGCCAGCCGGGTGTAGTGCGCGAGGGCGGCCTTCGCGGTGCCGTAGGCGACGAATCCGCGGCCGGCGAGCCGGCCCATGGTCGAGGTGATGTTGATGATGCTGCCGCCGCCGGAGTGCTCGAGCATGAGCGGGACGGCCGCCGCGGTCAGGGCATGCGCGGTCGACACGTTGAACGTGAAGGCGTCGCGCAGATCCTTGGTCGAGGTGTTGACGAGCGGGGCCGGCATGGTGCCGCCGACGTTGTTGACGACGACATCTAGTTTCCCGAACGCCTCGGTCGCGGCGGCGGCAAGTTCGGCCGTGGCCTCCGGGTGGGCGAGGTCGGCGACCACCACGTGGGCGCGCCGCCCGGCCGCCTGGACCTGGCCGGCGACCTCATCCAGCTGAGCCTGGGTGCGAGACGCGATGACCACGTCCGCACCGGCTTCGGCGAATGCCACGGCGATCGCGGCACCGAGGCCGCGGCCCGCGCCGGTCACCACCGCGACCTTGTCGTCCAAGCGGAATCTGTCCAGAATCACGTGTGCTCCGTTCGCCTACCGGCCGCCACCGTAGCAGCGTCGGACCCACCGGCGGGCGGGTTTCTGAAACACGTTCTAATTCGGTGCTACCCGAGCACCGCCGTCGCCTCGATCTCGACCAGCAGATCCGGTTCGGCCAGCGCTGCACCGACGTTGAGGTAACACTGCTCGACCTGGGCGGCGAAGTCGCCTTCGCCGACCTTGCCGCCGTCGGCATCGCGGGCGACCTGCCCGGCCATGACGATCAGCTTCGAGCCGGTGGCGATCGAAACCTGATGGTAGAGATCGACTTCCGGCAGCTTCTCGGAATTGATCAGGGTTATCGGCATACCCAGACCATAGCCAGGCGGCACCGCCGGCGTCGCGGCGCGATCTCAAACCCGGCACCGGCCAGGTGCGCAAGCAGTAGCGTCACTGACTGCTGGGCGCTGTCGACGGGAGAACCCCCATGAAAATCTGCGTCGTTTCAGGATTGGCCGTCGCGCTGATGGCCGCAGGGCTGATCGTCTCGGCGCCGCCCGCCAGCGCCGGCTGCCAGTACGGGGGACCGGTCATCAGCAAGTGCGACGACCCGGTCCAGCCCGACGGCACCTGGCAACGGTGCGTGGGAACGTGGGGTTATGTGCCCAGTGGGTTCAGCTCGCACCTGGTGCCCGTCAAGCGTTGCGATCTGATGGGGCCCGGCCATGACTATCCGCCGTGGGATTTCACCTTCGCCGACCCGCCGACCCACATCGACGGCTGACGCCGCAGCGATGTCGTATCGATACCCAGCGCGTTGAGCCGGGTGATGTAGGTCTGAACATTCCGCAGCTTGACGTCCTCGTAGCCTCGCACCACGTCGGGTGCCGATGCGGCCTGCACGGCGGTGTCGAGGGAGTCCACCGTCAGCGTCGAGCACAGATCGCCGACCATGGCTTCGTAGTGGCCGGCCAGGGCGCGCTCGAGCCGACGTAGGGGTGCATAGCCGAACACGTCGAACGGTGTGCCGCGCAGGAACCTGCCCTTGGCCAAAAGCTTGAGCACGCCGTGGGTTCGCGGGCCGAAGCCGATCTTCTTGTCGCGCCCGAGCGCCCGCAAAGTCGGCGGATGCAGCATGTAGGTGAGCTTCGCCCCGCCGGGAACGTCGGCCTCGACGGCCCGGGCGAACGCCGGATCGGTCAGCATGCGGGCGACCTCGTACTCGTCCTTACAGGCCATGAGCTTGTGCAGACCGGTGGCGACCGCCGACGAGAAGTCGGTGCGGTCGGTGACGGCCCGCTCCCGCTGCCACGCCGCGCCCACCACCGCGATGTAGCGGGCGGCGATCCGATCGCCTTGGTACGCGACCAGCTGCGCGGCGCGCCGCTCCAGGATCTCCCGGGTCGGCCCGGCGACCGGTGAGGACGACAAGAGATGGTGCGGGACGGCCGTATCGCTACGGTGTGGTGCCTTGGCCGAGGCCGAGGCCTCGTCAAACGCCCCGCGGTCGGCGACGGCGACCCGGCCCCACCGGAACGCCGCCTGGTTGGCCGCCACCGCCACACCGTTGACGGCGATGGCCGCCTCGATCTCCTCGGCCGGTATGGGCAGCGCACCCGCCTGGTAGGCGGCGCCGACGAGCAGGAAGTTGGCCGGCGCGGTGCTGGCGAACAGGGCCTGCGCCGCCGCGAGCGCATCGAACGCGACAACCCGGCGGGCCCTGGTGCCGGCGCGGTCGAGCAGGTCGTGCTCCTGCGGGTAGGCCACCGCACCGTCGTAGACCATCTCGCCGGTCGCGGTCCGGCTGGTCGAGGCGATGGTGACAGTCCGTAACGCGTTGCCGTACACCAGATTCCTGGAGTCGGCGAACGTCAGCAGGTCGAACGCCAGCACACAGTCGGCGTCTTCGGGGCTGATCCGGTTCGCGGGCTCCACCTGACTGCCGCTCAGCCGCAGATGCGAGGTGACCGGTCCGGCCTTCTGGCTGAGCCCGGTCTGGTCGAGCCCGTCGACGTGCAGGCCGGTCCGCAGTGCGGCCACACCGAGCACCTGGTTGACCGTGACGATGCCGGTGCCGCCGACACCGGCGAGGAACACGTTGTAGGTCTGGGCGATCGGGCGGATATCGGGTTCGGCGACCAGCGGGGGAGTGGGCAGTGGCCGCGCCGAATCCGAAGGGATCTCCGGTATTTCGACGGTCACGAACGACGGGCACTGGCCGTCGAGGCACGAGTAGTCGGTGTTGCAGGTCGTCTGGTCGATGCGGGTCTTGCGGCCGAATTCGGTGTCGACGGGCTGCACGGACAGGCAGTTGCTCTTGACGCCGCAGTCCCCGCATCCTTCGCAGACCGCCTCGTTGATCACCACGCGGGTGCGGCGCGTCGGCAGGCTGCCGCGCTTGCGTTTGCGGCGCGCCTCGGCGGCGCACTGCTGGTCATAGATCAGCACCGTGACGCCCTTGACCTCGCGCAGCAGCCGCTGCGCCTCGTCGAGCCGGTCCCGGTGCCACACCTCGACACCGTCCGCGAACGACGCGCGGCGGTGCCTTTCGGGTTCCTCGGCGCACACGATGATCCGCGCGACGCCTTCGGCGGCGAGTTTGTGGGTCAGGGCCGGGACGGACAGCGCCGCCTCGGGGTCCTGGGCCCCGGTCATCGCGACCGCCGAGTTGTACAGGAGCTTGTAGGTGATGTTGGTCCCCGCAGCGATATTGGCCTGCACGGCGAGCTGACCGGAATGAAAGTAGGTGCCGTCCCCGACATTCTGGAAGATGTGCTCGACGTCGGTGTAGGGCGCCTGCCCGATCCACTGGGCACCCTCACCGCCCATCTGGGTGAGGCCGGTGACCTGCGAATCGGTGCGCGAGGACATGGTGACCAGGGTGTGGCAGCCGATGCCGCCGCCGGCCAGCGATCCGGCGGGCACCGCGGTCGAGCGGTTGTGCGGGCAGCCGGAGCAGAAGTACGCGGTGCGTTTGGTGGGCAGCACGCTCAACGACAGCGCGGGGGGCAGCGGTGCGCTGACCCGCACGCGCCCGGCGAGGATCCTGCGCAGCGGCGCGGCGAGGCGGGCCGCGGTCAACTCGCCGTCGGCGGGGATGAGCGGGCGCCCAGCATGATCCGTCTTACCGAGCACCGTCGGCGCGCGATCCTGCCCGTAGAGAACGTCTTTCACCTGGGTTTCGACGAATGCGGTCTTATCCTCCACCACGAGCAGCTGCTCGACCCCGGCGGCCAGCGCGCGGACCTTCCCGGCGCCCAGCGGGTAGGGCATGCCGACCCGCAGGATGCGGATGCCCGCGGCCAACAGATCCGCCTCGGCCAGGCCGAGGTCGGTGAGGGCCTGGCGCACCGAGTCGTAGGCGGTGCCGACCGCGACGATACCCAGCCAGGCCTCGGTTGGATCGACCTCGATGGCGTCGACCGGGTTGGCCGCGTTGAAGGCCTGGACCATGGCCCACCGCGGGCCGTACAGATCGGCTTCGGCCAGCAGGCTGTCGGGCGGTGACGCCAGGATCCGCTGGCGGTAGGTCCAGGGCCGGGACTCCCATTCGATCGAGGGCACCGTGATGTCGAAGCCGGCGAAGTCGCGGTCCAAGGTCCACAGACCGTCGGCGACGTCGGCGACCAGTTTCATCGCGGGCCAGCATCCCGATGCCCGCGACAGCGCCACGCCGTACAGCCCGAACGCGATGACCTCTTCCGCGTTGCGGGGAAACAGGATCGGCATCGACAACGCCGCGAGGGACCGCTCGCTGGCGGCGGGCAGGGTCGAGGATTTGGCCGCGGGGTCGTCGCCGACGTAGACCAGTGCGCCACCGGTCGGATGGGCGCCGTACATGGCGGCGTGCCGCAGCGCGTCGGAGGCCCGGTCCAGGCCCGGCCCCTTGCCGTACCAGACACCCACCACGCCGTCGTGTGTGCGCCTGCCTTTCGGCAGCTCCAGCTGACTGCCCCACACCGCGGTCGCGGCGAGTTCCTCGTTCATGCCGTGCGCCAGACGGATGTCGTGTTGCGCGGCGATGTCACCGATGCCGCCCAGCAGTTTGTCGAGGCCGGCCAGCGGGCTGCCCGGATATCCCGAGACGAACGTGGCCACCCGCCGCCCGGCCCGCCGGTCCCGCTCGTGCTGTTCGACCAGCTGCCGCGCGATCGCCTGCACACCGGTCATCAGCACCGGTCCGGACGAGGTCCGGTAGCGGGCGTCGAGGTCGGACGGGGCTGATGCGGTCCGGGCGTCGGCCAGGTCGGTCATGGTGGATGCACCTCCAGGAGTGATCGCGTCGTATCTCAAAGCCTCCGGCTGGGATACAGTCGGGTCAACTGATTACGCATCAACATGGCGAACCGGTCAGCTGGTGGCCTGCGTCACACAGTGAGGTGAGAAGAATGCTCAGTATCGACCGGCTCGACGTGGAGATCCTGCGCAGGCTGACGGCCGACGCCCGCACCGGCGTGGTCGAGTTGTCGTCGGCGCTGGGCGTGTCTCGTAATACCGTGCAGTCGCGGGTACGCCGGCTGGAGGAGGCGGGTCTGGTGACCGGCTACCGGCCGCAGTTCGATCTGGCCGAAGCCGGATTCCCGGTGCAGGCCCTTATCGCCCTGGAAACCAACCAGGTTCGGCTTTCGGCCGTCGTCGAGCACCTCGCCGACATCGCCCAGGTACTCGAGGTGCACGCCACCACCGGGCGCGAGGATCTGCTGGTCCGGGTCGCCACCGTGACGCAGGCCGAGCTGCAGGAGCTGATCGAACGCATCGTCGCGATCCCCGGTGTGGTGCATTCGGCCACCACGCTGTGTCTCACCACGCCGCTGCCGTACCGGGTGATCCCGCTGTTGGAGGAGAGCACCCGCGACACCGGGTGGGGACGGTCCACCCCGAAGCCGTGACCTGCTGAGCTAGCTGAGGCGGTAGCGCCGCAGCCGCTCGTAGAGCGTGCCGCGGGACAGCCCCAGCCGGGTCGCGACCTCGGTCTTGTTGCCGCCGCACTCGGCGAGGGTGTCGGCGATGACCTTGCGTTCGGCCTCCTCGAGAGGCGTGAGGTTCGGCAGCGGCGCCGGCGCGGCGACCGGCAGGCCGCGCGGCAATCCGCGACGGACCACGAGCACCGCACCGTCGTCGATGCGCCCCGCCGAGACCGGATAGATGCGGGCATGCAGTTCGTCGTTCAACGCGACTTCGGTTGTGCCGATGCCGGATTCCCGAACGATCGCCCACAGCTCGGCCCGGTCCAGGTTCAGGCCGGCCGCCGAGTCCGCGACTATCATGGTGTGGCCGTCGACCGTGACGACCGCGCCGGACGTGGTCGAGGACAACGACATATGGGCGTCGAGCAGCCGCCGCTGCCGGGCGGTGGCGGCCTCGCCGAGCGCCGTCTCGACGCCGCTCACCAGTGCCCGGACCGCCACGAGCAGGAGATGATTGGCATCCTCGGCGCGGCACGCCACGTTGACCGATCCCACGATGCGGCGGGTGATCGGATCCACGACGGGCGCCGCCGCACACGCCCACGAGTGCCACGGCTGCTTGTAGTGTTCGGCGCCGACGACCAGCGCGACGCGGTTGGTCGTCGTCGCGATCCCGATGCCGTTGGTGCCCGCCAACGGCTCATCCACCCGGGAGCCGGGCCCGAAATCCACATGGTCGAGGCAGCGGGCCACCGAGCGTTCGGAATCCCATCGCCACGCCACCGTACCGCCGTCGTCGGCCAGTGCCAGTGACGTCGAGTTCCCGACCAGCAGGTCGGCCATCTTTTCCATCACGCGTCCGCCGATGCGCAAAAACGGGGATTCGTCGTCGATCTCGGTGTGGGTGAGCTCCAGCCGGTCCGGATCGACACCGTTGCGGCGGGACCGCCGCCACGAATCCAGAATCTCGGCGCGGGCCTCTACCGATGCTCCCGACTGGAACCGCTCCCAAGCCGTAAGCGTCGACGCCGATCCCATCGTCCCTCCTCGACGGCCCCGATCCAGACCGTTCAAAGTTTGCACAACATGGTCCACCCCTGGGGCATTCCCCGCAATATCGGGCTCATGGACGACCCGCGGCTGCACGCCCTGTTCACACCGGTGACGATCGGTGACCTGACCCTGCCGAACCGGTTCGCGATGGCCCCGATGACCAGGTTCGCATCGCCTGCCGGTGTGCCGGGCCCGGACGTGGCGCCCTATTACGCCCGCCGCGCGGCCGGCGGAACCGGGCTCATCATCACCGAGGGCATCCGGATCCCGCATCCGGCGGCCGGGCCGGACAGTGTCCCGATGATCGACGGTGTCGAGGTGCTGCGGAGTTGGCGTGCGGTGACCGATGCGGTGCACGCCGCGGGAGGCGCCATCGCCGCCCAACTGTGGCATGAGGGTTCCCAACACGACGTCATCGACGGCGCCAGGGGCGGTCGGGAACCGGTCAGCCCCTCGGGTATCGACGTCGCGGGCAGACCGGTCGGGCGGGCGTTGCGCACCGATGAACTCGACGCGCTGGCCGAGGTTTACGCCCTCGCCGCGGGCAACGCGCGCGACACCGGGTTCGACGCCGTCGAGATACATGCCGGGCACGGCTATCTGATCGATCAGTTCCTCTGGGAGGAGACCAATCTCAGAACCGACGGTTACGGCGGCACTCCCGCGGGACGCACCCGGTTCCCGGCCGAGGTGGTGGCCGCGGTGCGGGCGGCGGTCGGGCCGGGCTTCCCGATCGTGCTCCGATTCTCGCAGTGGAAGATCAACCGCTACGACGCTCACCTGGCCGCTGCCCCAGGCGAACTCGAAGAGTTGCTCGCCCCGTTGATCGAGGCCGGTGTCGACGCGCTGCACCCGTCCACCCGGCGCCACTACCTGCCCGCGTTCCCCGATCACGATCCGCGGCTGAGCATGGCGGGCTGGGTCAAGAAGCTGACCGGGCTGCCGGTGATCGCCGTCGGGTCGGTCGGTTTGGACACCGAGTTCAGGTTCCGGCTCGGCGATGGGGAGCGCATCCCGCCTGCTCCGGTCTGTCGGTTGCTCGACGAGTTCGGGGCCGGCGAGTTCGACATCGTCGCGATCGGGCGGGCCCTGCTCGCCGATCCGGGGTGGGTCGGCCGGCTGCGCGACGGCGCGCTGGACGGCTTCGCCGGATTCGACGCGGACTCCGCCCTGGCCCGTTTGTACTGAGCCGCCCTCCGGTTGCAATGCGGACTACTGGTCCGTATCGTGGGCAATCGGACCGATGGTCCGTTTAACTTCGAGGGAGCCCGAGATGACCACATCCACGACCGAATCCGCACCGACCACTGCGGCAGACCTGTTCCGCCACAGCCTGCAACTCCTGCTGGACAACAATATTGGCGCCTGGGTCGACTTGTGGGCCGAGGGCGGACTGATGACATTCCCGTTCGCCCCGGACGGTTGGCCCCGGCGCCTGGAGGGCAGGCAGGCCATCGCCGACTACATGCGCAGCTATCCCGACCACATCGACCTGCGCGAGATTCCCGAGCTGGTCATCCACGAAACCGCCGACCCGGAGACGGCGATCGTCGAGATGCGCGCGCTCGGCACGCTGGTCGAAACCGGCGACCCCTACGATATGAGCTACATCGCCGTAATCACCGTCCGGGATGGGCATTTCGCCATCTATCGGGACTACTGGAATCCCCTCGCGCTGCAGCAGCCGGGTGCCGATTTCACGAACGGTGACTAGCGCCAAGCACTCGTGAGACGAATCGTCTCAGGTCCGCTCGGAGTCGTCGCCTCGACACCTTTTCGGTGGTGACGAGGTAGTCCACGAGATCGATGCGGGTGGCGCCCAGGAGTGCGTATGCGGTCCACGATGCGTCCTCGGGGCCGATGACCTCGGTGAGCAGTTCGGTCAGCAGTTGGTGGGTGGCCACGTAGTGCGGCGCCCCGTACAGCGTGGCAGCGCCCCCGGACTGGTCTTGTTCGAGCGCCAGGGCCAGGCGCCGGTTGTCGAGCTTGAAGTCGACGATGGCGTCGAGCAGCGCGGGTATGCGGTCGGCGGCGCCCGCGCCGGGGCCCAGCGGGGGAGAGCCGGAGTCGATCTGGGCGGTCAGGCCGGCCAGGCGTGCATCGTAGACGGCACGTAACAGCCCGGCGCGGTCGCCGAACCGCCGGAACAACGTCCCTTTGCCGACGCCCGCGGCGCGGGCCACGTCGTCCATGGACACGCCGCCCGGGTCGGCGGCATCGTCGAACAGCCGGCCCGCGGCGTCGAGCACGGCCTGCCGGTTACGTGCGGCGTCGGCGCGTTCGGCCACGAAACCCCCTTATTCAATCGGACTGTTGGTCCGCATAGTAGTCGAGGAGGCGGACATGTCAGTGCTGGTGATCGGTGCGACGGGGACCACCGGGCGCTACGTGTGCCAGGCCCTGGCGGCGGCCGGGGCCGGCGTCACCGCCGCGACCAGATCCGGCGCAGCACCGGCAGGCAGTCGCGGCGTCCGGTTCGACTGGTATGACCCCGCGACCTACCGCGACGCACTCGACGGTGCCGATCGGATGTACGTCATCGCGCCGTCGCAGGAGTCGGAACCTGACGCGGCGATGCGGCCGTTCCTGGATGAGGCACGCGCAGCGGGTGTCAAACGTGTTGTGCTGTTGAGCAGTTCACTGATCGCGGCGGGAGGGCCAGGTGTAGGCCGGGTGCACGCCACCGTGGCGCAGACTTTCGGAGAATGGGCGGTGTTGCGCCCCAGCTGGTTCATGCAGAACTTCTCCGGTCGCCATCCGCACGCGGACGCCATCCGCGACCGCCGGGTCGTCACGACCGCGACCGGTTCGGGTCGCGTCGGCTTTATCGACGCCCGCGATATCGGTCGCGTCGCGGCTCGCGTCCTGCTCGACGATGTCCCGCTGAACTCCGACCCGATCCTGACGGGACCGCAAGCCCTGAGCTATGACGACGTCGCGGCGGTCATCGGCCGGGTCTGCGGGCGCGCCGTCACGCACGCGCGGGTGAGCCGGGACGAGATGCGCGCCATCTTCGCCGCGGACGGGCTACCCGGCGGCTACGCCGAGATGCTGGCAGGCTTGGACGCATTGATCGCCTCGGGCGCCGAGGACCGCGTGACCGACGCGGTCACCCGTTTGACCGGCCATGAACCGCGGTCCTTCGCCGAGTTCTGGTCATCACAGGAACGGCGAGCTACGCATTAGAGCTCCGTCTGTGAGTTGGGGAGGCTAGACCTGTTCTGAGACTGCGTCTCTGGGCATGGGGCTGGTGTGGTTCGTCGTGGCGGGCCCGGCGGCTTCTGTCGCCGTCGGGCCCGCCATGTGCGCGGTTTTCACTGTGGAGTTGTCAAAGATCGTCAAAGCGCTCGCACGAGCGTCAAAAGTGGTTATGCGGCGGTGGGCATGGCGGTCAGGGTGCGTCGCGCGTGGGAGCGTAGGTGTTCCGGTTCGGGGCCGGTTGGGTCGTGGGGTGGGATGAACCAGGGGTGGCGGTCGGGGCCGAGGTAGACCTGCCAGTCGCTGTGGTGCATCACGGTGTGGTGGTGACGACACAGCAGGACACCGTTGTCGATGCTGGTGGCCCCTCCTGTGCTCCAGGGGGTGAGGTGGTGCGCGTCGCACCAGGACACGGGTCTGCCGCAGCCGGGGAACGCGCATCCGCGGTCGCGTATCCCTAATGCTTTACGGATGTGGGGTGGGAACAACCGTTCGGTACGGCCCACATCCAGCGGTGCATCGTTCCCGTCGACGAGCACGGTGCCGAGCGTGGCGTCACACGAGATGAGTTCTGCCGTGGCGGTACTGATCGGCCCGGTGAACCCGAGCATGTCCACCTCCGCTCCTGCGCCCAGCCCAGCTGGCACCATCGCCGCGGTGGCGGGTCGGATCAGGGTGACGTGTGGGAGCACTCCACCGGAGGTGGGGCGTCGCGAACCCGACAGGTAGCTGCGAACCAAGTGTCCGAACGCGTCGGCGCGACGTCGAACCGTCGATCTCGGGTCGGGGGACCCATCGGGCAGGGGGACGGGTCGGCACAGCGGGTCTAGGGCGGCGAACAGTTCTTCGCCGGTGAGGGCATCGAGATCCAGGGTCGCGGTGACCCGCCCTTCGTCGTTGTGGTGCAGCGTCATCTCGTTGAGGTCAGTGTTCTCGGCGACCGGCAGCATTTCGCCGTCCGGGGATGGTCGGGCTGCGGTTTTCGCGATCGCGATCTCGCGGGCCTTCGTCTTCACCCCCGTCGGGGTGGTCTGGATCATCAGGGTCCGCACCACCTGCGCCCGCTCATCGTCAGACAACTCGACACGGTCACCGATGTGTTTGACGCCCGTGCCGACCGCATCCACAAAGTCGATGTCCAGTGCCCCGAGGCGTTGTTGTCGGGTCAAGGCGGGCAGGGTGTGTGCGGCGCGCCCGACCCGCGCCGCTCGATACGCCGGCCCAGGGGCGACGCCCAGACTGGTCAGCAACTGTGCCCCGGTGCGCAGCCGCTGCCGTGTCGGGATGCCGGCACGCTCAGCGGCTGCGACCGCCTGGGCGATCACATGATCGGACAGATTACGCACGGTGACCGCGGCGACCAGGACCGACAACAGGGGCTTCTCATCGATCACTCGCCGCGGAGCATCCAGTAGATGAAACAACGAACGTTCAGCGTCATCGACGGGTGCCGGCGACGGCGTGAGCTCATCGATGAGCGTATTGATGAAGGAATCGAGATCGGAGGCTTCCATAACTGGTTACCCACAGCTTTCGCAACAAGCGCACGCACGCAGGGCATGCGTGACGGGGCGGCAAACAAAACGGCTCCCACATGGTCCTGGCGTCCCAGAAACATCGAGCCAGCAATGAACATGGCGCGGGCGAAGCTCTCAGTTTCCCCTTCCCGGGGAGAAAACTTCTATTCGAACATGTGTGCTACTCTACGCTTCATGGTGACCCCGCGCAAGGGTTGATTCTGACGGACGTCTCCTGAAAGTCGTTGTACCCGTTGCGGAACCACGCCAGGACCCGACGGCTGAAAGCGAGCCCGGTCGATGTTGAGCGGCATGCAGTGTGGCCCTCGAAACCCTTAGCCGCATCCATTCACGGGCGGAACAACTAGGGAGTAGCGGCCGCGCAAATTCTCTGACTATAGTCAGAGATATGAACGTCACCGCCACTCTGCGGCAGTTCAACCGCACCTATACGCAACGCATCGGTGTGCTCGAAGAGTCCTACCTGGGCACCGGGCGGCCGCTCAATGCATCGCGGCTGCTGTTCGAGATCGGCGGCGCGGGGACAATCACGATCCGTGAGCTGCGCGATCGCTTGGGCCTCGACTCCGGTTATGTCACCCGCATGCTGGCCCGGTTGGAGAGCGAGGACCTCGTCGGTGTCAGGCCGGATCCCGCCGATGGGCGCCGCCGCATAGTCGAACTCACCGCAAGCGGCCGTAGTGCCGTCGCCGAACTGGAGGAGCGTTCGGAGAACCTGGCCGCCGAGCTGGTCGCGCCGTTGGCATCGCGGCAACAGCAGCGTCTGGCTGACGCTCTGGCGACCGCCGAACTACTCGTACGTGCAGCCACGGTGCACATCGTCGAGGTGGCACAGGATTCGCCCGACGCACACACTGCGCTCACCCGTTATGTCGACGAGCTGAATGTTCGCTTCCCGCAAGGCTTCGAACTCGGTGCCCCGATCGAGGCGGAGCCGGGTGCACGCTACGTCGCCGCGCTCTGCGACGGGCCGCCGGTCGCGTACGGTGGCGTCCGCCCGCTCGATGTGGATGGGGCCGAGCGGTTTGCCGAGATCAAGCGTATGTGGGTCGACAGTGGCTGGCGCGGTGTCGGTTTGGGTAGCCGGATACTGCGCCACCTGGAGTCGCTTGCCGCTGAGGACGGTTTCGCCGGTGTCCGGCTCGACACCAATGGCAACCTCACCGAGGCGGTCGCGCTGTACGAGCGCGCCGGTTACGTGCGGATCGACCGCTACAACGACAATCCGTATGCGCAGCTCTTTTTCGAGAAGCGCCTGTAAGTCCCCGATGTGTGGCGTACGTTCTGGCTCGCCGCGGACAGCCGCCAGGGCGTGCCCGTTCATTCCCGTCACCGGAACGGAGCTGAACGACCGGGATCTCCTTGGGAACCGGGGTGGACGGATCGACCGGCACGTGCACGACCCCGTCAACCTGTCGGCTGAGCATGCTCTCCCAGGCCTCGCGTTCTTCATCGATGAGGCCGCGGGTCTGCGCGACGATCAGCTGAAACCCCTCGGCGTCCAGCTCGGTCTGCAGTACCTCGGCCGCCGAGGTGTAGAACTCGTTGGTCAGGTCGGGGATGAGCAGGCCGACCGCTCTGCTTCGTCGTTCTCGCAATGCCCTGGCTGCCGCATTGCCCCGATATTCCAGTTGCGCGGCAGCCACTCGCACCCGACGTCGCGTCTGTTCGTCGACATAGCCTTTTCCGCTGAGCGCACGCGACGCCGTGCCCACCCCGACCCCGGCCAGCTTGGCGACATCCGCGAGTGTGCTCACGCATCCAACCTATCGGATGGTTTGCTGCCCGATCGCCATGTCAGGCCGATGATTTACCACAGGATGTCTTCCCCTGGAAACTGTCGTGCGGCCGACGGTCGTGACGAAGTGTTCAGGCCCGTCCGATCCGTATAGTCGTCATCGAACTCGCCGGCCAGATCCGCGATCCGTTCCGAATGGGGTGACATCGATTACGGCAATTCCTGACAAGCCAATTCGCCACTGGTTCATCACCGGGGCCTCCGGTGGCTTGGGCCGCCACCTCACCGAGCACGCGCTGCGGCACGGCGATCGTGTCACCGCCACAGTTCGGCGTAGCGGTGCCCTACTCGACCTGAGCGAGACTCACGGTGACCGGCTGACCGTCGTAAGCCTCGACCTCACCCGGCCGGCCGATGTCGACGAGGTGCTCGAGCGGACCCTGGGGGCCGGTCCAGTCGACATTGTCGTCAACAACGCCGGATACGTGGTGGTGGGCGCGGCCGAGGAGATGACGGTCGGGCAGATCCGCGACCAGGTCGAGGTTCTGCTGTTGGCCCCGATGGTGATCACCCGGGCGTTCCTGGGCCCGATGCGCGCCCAGGGCGGTGGGCGGATCATCCAGATCTCCAGTATGGGTGGCCAGGTGGCGGTGCCCACCCACAGCGCCTACCACGCCGGTAAATGGGGGCTGGAGGGTTTCACCGAGAGCGTCAGCCGTGAAGTCGCCGACTTCGACATCCGCCTCACGCTGGTCCAGCCCGGCGGCACCCGCACCGGTTTCGGGTCGGCCATGCGTTACACCACCGAATCGGATCCCTACCGGGACAACGCCGTCGGTCAGACCCGGCGGTTACTGCAGTCTGCCGACGACACAGCTTTCACCGGTGACCCGGCCAAGATTGCGGCCGTCATCTACGACACCACCCGCCACCCGGATCCGCCGATGCGTCTTGCATTCGGATCCGACACCTACAACGCCGTCCACACGGCACTCTCCGAACGTCTCATGGCCCTCGAAGCCCAGCAGGATCTCGCCGCGTCGGTCGCCTTCACCGACTGACGCGGCCCTCAGAACCGCGGGGACGGACGCGGTCTTGTTCTGGCGCGGCAACGGAAGCTTGGCCTCCGATACTCGCTCGAACTGTTCAAAGTTTGAACACCATCCTCGAACGCTCTGTGATCCGGCGCAATATCGCACGGTGCCCGCAGTTCCGTGCGGCGCCCGATGCACAGAGAGGACGATCGAGATGGATCTCAAGGTCACCTGGGACGGCGACGTCACCCGCGTCCGTCCGGAGAACGAGGTTCGCGCCAAGCAGGATGTCCACGCACTGTTCGGGGTCAACGGTGTGAGCACACCGTCAAAACACCTGTCGCTGTTGGTGACGTCGCTGCGGCCCGGTGAGAAATCGAACGCCCATTACCATCTGGAGCACGAGTCGGCCCTCTACGGCATCAAGGGTAGCGTGCACTTCTTCTGGGGCGCCGAACTGGAGCATGACCTCGTCCTGGGCGAGGGCGACTTCCTCTACATCCCGCCGTTCTGCCCGCACGTGTCCTACAACCGCAGCCACACCATCGACGCGGCGTTCGTCACCGCACGCACCGACGCATTCGAGCAGGAACGGGTTGTGGTGTTGCCCGAGCTCGACGACGACCGTTGCAAGAGCCGCGTCGCCTACGTCGACTGAGAGGACCCGACATGATCGATGTACTGATCGTGGGCGGCGGGCCGGCGGGCATGAGCCTGGCCCTGCTGCTGGACCGGTTCGGGGTGGACAGCCTGCTGGCCGAGCGCCGCGCGACCACCACGACGCACCCCAAATCCCGTGGCTGCCATGCCCGCACCATGGAGCAGTTCCGGGTCTGGGGTATCGAGGAGCGGGTGCGCCGGGCGGGTCTGCCCCAGGAATCCGACGTCGCATGCTGGTGCGAGAGCCTCAACGGACCGTTGGTGGCCTACACGCAACCCGCGCCGACCACTAATACGCCCGCGCCGCGGTCGATCGTGCCGCAGGACGCGGTCGAGGAGGCGCTCGACGACGCGCTGTCCCGGTGCGCGAAGGCGGAAGTCCGCAGATCCACCGAACTGGTTGATTTCCAGCAGGATCCGGACGGCGTGACGGCCCGACTGCGCCGGGTCGCCGGCGGTCACGAATACGAGGTTCGGGCCAGGTATCTGGTCGGCTGCGACGGTGCGTCGAGCCGGGTGCGGTCCCGGCTCGGTGTGGTGATGGACGGCCCGGAGCAGATGGCGTTGATGGCCAACCACTATTACCGCGCCGACGTCAGCCACTTTCCGCATGTGCGCAGTGCGATCGGCTTCTTCGTACGCCCGCGGGACCGGTCCAAGGAGGACACCATCGTGCTGGCCACCGGGCCGGTGGGCGACCGGTGGCTGACGGTACAGAAACTGCGGGACGGCGAGCAGCCCATGTCGGAGGCCCGGTTGATCGAGGCCGTCCGGGAGCAGTGGGGCCTGCCGGACCTGCCGGTCGAGCGCATCAACGTGATGAACTGGAAGATGAGTGCACAAGTCGCCCAGCAGTTCCGGGTCGGCCGGGTGTTTCTCGCCGGGGACGCCGCGCACCGCTTCCCGACCGCGGGCGGCAACGGGTTGAACTCCGGGGTGCAGGACGTGCACAACCTGGCCTGGAAGCTCGCCGCGGCGCTGACCGGGGCCGGGGCCGATGCGCCGCTGGACACCTACGAAGCCGAACGACGGCCGGTGGCCCAGTCCAACACCGCGTTCTCGGTCGGCAACCAGCACCGCATCGACCGGATGGACGAGGCCTTCGTCCACCGCGACGAGGACCCCGAGACGTGGCGGGAGCTCATGCGCGATCAGGACAAACAGCTGCACAGCGACGGGCAGTCGATGGGGTTCGTCTACACCGACGGTGCCATCGTCGACGACGGCTCACCCGTCCCGCCCTACGACGCCCAGCGGTACTGGCCGACCGATCGGCCCGGCGCACGCTTTCCGCACTTCTGGATCGACGCGGGGCAGGCCGAGTCGAGCATCGACTGGTTCGACACCGCGTTCGTCCTGGTGTGCGGTCCGGACGCCGACGACTGGCAACGGGCGGGCGAACTGCTCGCGTCACGGTCACCGGTGAGCTTGCAGGTCAAGCGATTGCCACACCTGCTGGGCCCGTTGACGATCGAGCGCGACGGCGCCGTGCTGGTGCGTCCCGACGGTCATGTCGCCTGGCGGTCCAGGGGCTCGGGCACCGCCGAGGAGCTGTCCCATGCGGTTGACCGGGTGCTCGCGGGCGGCACCCGTGCCGAGTTGGTGTCCGCAACCGATATGAGGAACTGATATGACGACCCTGCCGACCTATCACAACCCGCACGACCTGGGGGCACCCCTCAGCGCCTACACCCATGTCGCCATGGCCGGTGATCTGGTCTTCGTGGCGGGCCAATGCGGCCTCGACAAGGACAATTCGGTAGCCGGCCCCGACGTCACCAGCCAGACCTACCGGGCCTATGAGAACATCACCAAAGCGCTGATTTCCCAGGGGAGTTCGCTGCTACAGGTGATGCGGTTCGTCACCTACCTGGTATCGCCCGACGACATCGCCGAGTTCTATGCGGCGCGCCAGGCCTTCTTCGCCGCGCACTATCCGAGTGGTCAATACCCGCCGAACACCCTGCTGATCGTGCAGGGGCTGGTGCGGCCCGATCTGCGGGTGGAGATCGACGCCACCGCCTATCGTGGCTGAGCACACGCTGACGCGACGCAACGCCGCCGTCGTCGGACTCTGCCTGCTGATCAACGTGGTCGAGGGTTTCGACGTCCTGGTGATGGCCTTCGCGGCGACGGGCGTGGCCGACGAGTGGTCACTCGGCGAATCCGCGGTAGGGCTGTTGCTGAGCAGCGGCCTGGTGGGGATGGCGCTGGGGTCGGCGTTCATCGCCCCACTGGCCGACCGTTTCGGCAGGCGCCCGGTGACCCCCCTCGCGCTCGTATGCTGCGGGCTGGGGATGACCGTCGCGGCGTTGTCCACCGGTCCGGTCATGCTCGGCTCCGGTCGGGCGTTGACCGGGCTCGGAGTGGGTGCGACGGTGGCCAGCCTCCCGGTCGTCATCACCGAGCTGACGCCGAAGCGCTGGCGCGGCAGCATGATTGCGCTGTACGCGGCGGGCCTTCCGGCGGGCGGCATCCTGGGCGGTGTCATCGCGGCCATGCTGGTGTCCGGGCACGGGTGGCGGGCGCCCTTCGTGGTCGGTGCCGTGCTGACCGTGATCCTGGCGTCGGCCGTGACCGTCGCGCTACCGGAATCCCGGCAACACCGACAGCCCACCGCCCCACGGATCGCCGTCCGGGCCATGTTCGATCGGCACAACGCCGCGCCCACCGCTGCGCTGTGGTTGTCCTATTTCGTGCTGATGGGTGGCTTCTACTTCGCGGCGAGTTGGACACCACGGCTCCTGGAGCAGAGCGGGTTCTCCGGGCAGCAGGGGTTGAGCGCCGGGGTCCTGCTCAACCTCGGCGGCCTCGTGGGCACGCTGCTGTTCGGGGTGCTCGCCCTGCGCACACCGAGAAGAACACTGACCGCCGCCGCGTTCGCGTTGTGCGGTCTGGCGTTTCTGGTCATGACGTTCGCGCTCGGATCGCTTCCCTCGGCATTGGCGGTCGCGATCGCGGTCGGGCTGTTCATCAATGCCTGTGCCGCCGGGCTGCATTCGATAGGCCCGGAGTTGTACGCGGCACCGGTGCGGGCCACCGGCATGGGCTGGGCGATGGGCATCGGCCGGATCGGTGCGCTTACCGCACCGATCCTCGCGGGCGTCCTGCTCGACGATGCGTGGTCGCCGGAGTCGCTGTTCCGCCTGTTGGCCTGGCCGATGGTGGCGGCCGGGCTCGCCGTGCTGCTCATGACGACCCGCAAGCACACCGAATCACCGACCTCGAAGGAGATCATCGATGAAAGCCGTTCGGCTGCATGACTATCAGAAGCCGCCGACCGTGGAGGATGTCCCTGACCCGGTGCTGACCGGTCCGCTGGACGTCATCGTGCGGATCGGCGGCGCCGGGGTGTGCCGGACCGATCTACACATCGTCGAGGGGCAGTGGCAGAAGGCGATGAACCCGGCCCTCCCGTACACCCTCGGCCACGAGAACGCAGGCTGGATCGTGGATGCCGGAGCGGGCGTGACCAATGTCGCGGTCGGGGACGCGGTCATCGTGCATCCCCAACCGTCCTGTGGGTTGTGCCCGGGTTGCCGACGCGGTGACGACATGTTGTGTGAGAACGCCTTCTTCCCCGGCGTATCCGACCACGACGGCGGTATGGCCGAATACCTGCGCACCAGTGCCAGGGCCTGCGTCAAACTCCGCCAGGGCACCGAGCCCGCCGAGGTGGCGGCCCTCGCCGATGCCGGTCTGACGGCCTATCACGCCGTACGCAAAGCCATTCCGCTGCTGCCCCCGGGAACCACCGCGGTGGTTCAGGGGATCGGCGGGCTCGGGCACATCGGCATCCAGGCGCTGACGGCGTTGACCGCGACCACCATCGTCGCGGTCGACACCAACCCGGCCGCGCTGGACCTGGCCAAAAGCATCGGCGCCGACCACACCGTCCTGGCCGACGGCTCCCACGTCGAGCAGGTCACCGACATCACCGGCGGGCGTCGCGCGGAGGTCGTCTTCGACTTCGTCGCCGAGGGCGGGGCCGAGCAGGACGCCTGGTCCATGACCGCCAACGGGGGTTCGCACTATGTCATCGGTTACGGCGGCGAACTACGGGCACCGACTGCCGAATTCGTTCTGGGTCAGCGCAATATCATCGGGAACAGTGTTGGCAGTCACCGCGAGCTGGTCGAGTTGATGGAGCTCGCACACACCGGCAGGATCACGCTGCACAGCCGGCGCTATCCACTCGACGCCGCCGCGCAGGCATTCGACGACCTCGTGAACGACCGGGTCCGGGGTCGTGCGGTGCTGGTGCCGTGACCGTGCAGCCAGGTGATCTCGCCGATCCCCGACTGATGCGCCCCGGACCGGTGCGGGTCATCGACGACGCGATGTCCTATCTGGGCCTGAGGTACGCGGTCCGGCCCGGCTGGCGACCGTTGACCCTGGACCTGCACGTGCCGGTGACGGGTGGGACGGCACCGGTGGTGGTGTACGCCCATGGTGGCGGGTTCGTCGCTGGGGTGAAGGAGATGGGGCCGTGGGCGAGCCTGCCCGCCAAGGGTTTCGCCGTGGCATCCATCGACTACCGGCTCAGCGGTGAGGCTCGCTATCCCGAGCCGGTCGGCGATGTGCTGGCGGCGATCGGCTGGGTGCGGGCCAACGCCGAGTCCTACGGACTGGACGCCGACCGGATCGCCGGATGGGGCAGTTCGGCGGGCGGTTATCTGATGGCCCTGGCCGCACTTCGCGGCGCGGCGCGCCTGTCGGCCCTCGTGCTGCACTATCCGCTGACGGAACCGGAGGGCGTCGAGGCAGTCCGGCCGTTCTTCAGCGGTCTCGACGACGACGGTCTTGCCGGGGCATCCGTGGCGGCCGCCGTCCGGCGGGCGGATCGGGTGCCACCGATGCACCTGAGCCACGGCGACGCCGATCGACGCTGCGGCATGCGCCACAGCGTAGCCGTGCACCGGGCGGTGTTGGACGCCGGTGGGACATCGGTGCTGAACGTGGTGGCCGGTGCCGACCATGCCGACCCGCGGTTCGCCACACCGGAAGTGCTGGCACCCGCAGTGACATTTCTCCAGGAGACCATGTGCGTATCGCGAATCTGAACGGCCGGGCGCAGCTGCTGCTCGGCGACGGTGTCGTTGACATCGCCGAGGCAAGCCGCGGTGAGTTCGGACCCGACCCGATGAGCCTCTACCCGCGATGGGCGGAGTTCATCGCGTGGGCAGGTGATGAGACCGGATGTTCTGCAACGGATTACCGCGTTGAGGAGCTGGAGGCCCCGATCCCGGCTCACACGTTCACCGAACCAAAGGCCGCAGGAGCAGCACCATGTCGGTGAATACGTTGCCCGCCTACGCCGAACGGCTGGTCCGCGGTCGTCGCGCCGTACGGTCGTTCCGTTCCGATCCGGTACCGGAAGAGATTCTGCGCGCAGTGTTCTCGTTGGCCGGCGCGGCCCCGTCGAACTCCAACACCCAGCCGTGGCATATCGAGGTGGCCAGCGGTGAGACCCGGAACCGGCTCAGCGAGGCATTGTTACAGGCGCATGCCCGTCAGGCGGTGACGACGGACTTCCCGTACCGTGACGACCTGTACACCGGGCTCTACGCGCATCGGCGCCGGGCCGCGGGTGCCGCCATGTACCGGGCATTGGGGATCGCCCGCGACGACGACCGGGCGCGGTCCGCCTACGACGCGGAGAGCCTGAAGTTCTACGGCGCGCCGCACGTGGCGATGCTGTTCCTGCCCGGCAACGCCGAGGCGCGGATGGCCGCGGATCTGGGCATGTACGCCCAGACTCTGCTCCTGGCGCTCACGGCGCACGGAATCGCGAGCTGCCCGCAGGGGCTGCTCAGCTTCTATGCGGACACCGTCCGAGACGTGCTGGCAGTGCGTGACCGAAAACTGCTGTTCGGCATCTCCTTCGGGTACGCCGACACCGAGGCGGCGATCAACAGAATCGACATCCCTCGCGCCGCACTCGACGAGACGACCCGCTTTCATCGCTGAACGGCTGTATCGCCGTCGAGTCCACCCTTGTCGATATTTCGTATCTCACATATCGTATCTCGTTGTTGAGCCCCGATGATCGTTCGATTCGGGGTGCTACCACGTCGTGAAAGTGGCTGGACCAGCAGGAATCGACGACGATTCGGGAGACGAGATGACGGAGAACGCGGCGACTGCCATACCCGTAGACAAGGACGAACCGGCGCCGGCCACCGGCTGGCGCCGGTTGCGAATGGTCGGGCCGGGGCTGGTCATGGCCGCGACTGGCATCGGCGCGGGCGATATGGTGAACGGCCTCAACGCGGGAACCGAATACGGGGTGTTGCTGCTGTGGGCGATTCTGCTGGGCAGCGTCCTCAAATATCCGCTGAGCGAGGGAATCGGCCGGTTCTATATGGCGACCCGGCAGACACTTGTGGCCGCGTGGCATTCGCTGAGCCCGATCGCCTCCGGGTATTTCATGCTGTTCTTCGTATTGGCCACATTCATCACGTCGGCGGGTGTCACCTCGGCGGCTGGACTGGCGATGTCGGCTTTGTTTCCCGGTGTGATGCCGCTGTGGGCGTGGGCGGTCGTGCACGCACTGCTGGGGTTCGCCCTGGTGTGGTTCGGCCGGTACGGGTTGCTCGAACGGGTGATGACGGTGCTCGTTGGAGTCCTGTTCGTCACCGTCGTCACGCTGGCGTTCCTCACCGAGCCCGACGTCAGCCAGCTCGGTTCGGGGCTGTTGCCCAACGTTCCGGACGGTGCGGCGCTCGGCATCCTGGCGCTGATCGGCGGGATCGGTGGTTCGCAGGCCCTCGCGTTCTACCCGTACTGGGTCCGAGACCGGGGTTGGAATTCGCCCAAGTGGATTCCGACGATGCGCATCGACCTGGGATCGGGCTATCTGGTGACCGGGGTGTTCATGATCGCGATGATGTTCGTCGGGGCCGGCCTGCTGTTCGGCACTGGCCAGAACATCAGCGGAGCCGGCGGCCTGATCTCGCTGGCCGACCCGATGGGCCAACGCCTCGGCGTCCTCGCCAAGCAGCTGTTCCTGATCGGTTTCTGGGCTGCCGCGACAAGCACTGTCTTCGGGGTGTGGCACGGCAGCAGCCATCTCTTCGCCGATTTCATCCGGGTCGTCCGTAAAGTGCCCGAGGACCGGGCCAAGGAAATTCTGAGCCCCGCCGGGAAATGGTTCCGCGGTTATCTGTTGTTCATCACGTTCCCGCCGATGGTGTTGCTCATCCTCGATAAGCCGGTTTTGCTGGTGATCACCTATTCGGCGCTCGGCGCGGTGTTCTTCCCATTTCTCGCCGGCACCCTGCTGTGGTTCTTGAACTCCAAATCGGTATCGGCCGACTATCGCAACCGGTGGCTCGGGAACCTCGCCATCGGTGGGAGTGGATTGTTCTTCGTCGGGTTCGGGGTGCTCGCGGTCCTCGGCCTCGTCTAGTCCATCATGTAGTGAGATACGATATCTCGTACGCCAGAACGAAAGGTGACTCAATGTCCATCACAGCGGTGCGCGCCACGGCGGTCCGGATTCCGGTGCAGGCCGGCATCAGCCAGTCCACCCGCAAGCTGGTTCAGCGGGACTACGTCATGGTGACCATCGAGGACTCCGACACCGACGCGGTCGGCGTTGGCGTGTCCTATGTCGGTACGGCGGGCGGTCGCTCGGCGGCCGAGGCGATCGACGATGTGCTGGCCTCGACCCTGCTCGGTGCCGACCCGGCCGATATCGCGGGCCTGTGGGCCCGGCTGTACCAGGAGAGCCTGATGCAGGGGCGCCGCGGCATGGTCGTGCGCTGCATCGCCGCCATCGACATCGCCCTGTGGGACCTGGCCGGCAAGCGGGCGCGGCTGCCGCTGGCCCAGCTGCTGGGCGGGCGCACCGGCGGGATCCCGGCCTACGCGTCCGGTGGCTACTACCGCGCGGGCGATCCGGACCCGGCCGCCACGGTGCGCGCCGAGATCGAGCTCAACCGTTCGCTGGGATTCGTCGACCACAAGATCAAGGTCGGCGGTCTGCCCCCGGCGGCCGACGCCCGACGGGTCGCGGCGGCGATCGAGGTGATCGACGGCACCGGCCGGCTGGCCGTGGATGCCAACAACGCCTACCGCACGCCGGCCGAGGCGATCCGGGCCACCCGGATCCTGGAGCGCGCCGCGGGCGACGCCGGGCTGTGGTGGATGGAGGAGCCGCTGTCGCCCGAGGACATCGCCGGCCACGCGCGCATCGCCGGGGCGGTCGACACCCCGGTGGCCACCGGGGAGATCCACCAGACCCGGTGGGAGTTCCTGAGCCTGCTGAACCAGAATGCGGCGGCGATTCTGCAGGCCGATGCCGGTGTCGTCGGTGGGGTGTCGGAGTGGCTCACCATCGCCCGTACGGCACTGACATTCGGTGTCCCGGTCGCCCCGCACTGGCACGCCAACCTGCATGTCCACCTCGTCGCCGCCAGTGAGAACGGGCTGGTCGTCGAACACTTCTCCAAGGACAAGGGCATCTACAATCTGGAGGAGATCATGACTCCGGAGAGCAGGCTCGTGTTCGCCGACGGGCACGTCATCGTGCCGGAGCGGCCGGGTGTGGGCTGGGAGTTCGACGAGGCGTTGATCCGCAAATATGAGGTCTAGTCAGGGGATTTCGTGAGCACTGGTAGCGATGTCGGCGTGTCGAGCGAGCCTCCGCTGAGGGTCACGCTCGAGCGGCCGCGCAAGCTGGGCGAGATCGTCCTGGAGCAGGTCCGCGAACTGATCGTCTCCAAGCAGTTCGCACCGGGCGCCCGGCTCAGCGAGGCCAAGATCGCCGGCATCCTCGGCGTCAGCAAGACGCCGGTCCGGGAAGCCCTGCTGCAGCTGCGGATGATCGGGCTGGTGGAACTGGTCGACGGCGCCGCGCACGTCGTGGTTCCCTCGGTGCAGCTGATCCGCGAGGCCTACGAGGTCCGTTCCGGACTGGAGGCCCTGACCGCCAGGCTGGCCGCGCAGCGCGCCGACGCGGGGCACCGCGACGAGATCACCGCCGCCGCCGACGCATCGCTGGCCGCCGCCAAGGACGGCGACAAGCGCACGTTCCGCGACCACGACCGGCGCTTCCACTGGAGCATCGCGGTCGCGGCGGGAAACACCACCGCCCGGCACCGGGTCGAAGAATCGCTCATGCTGTGTCAGACCCTGCGGCAGCGGGATGTGCTGTCGGACTGGGATTCCCAGGTCTGCGGGGAGGCGCACGTGGACATCGCCAGGGCGATCCGAAACCAGGATGCCGGTAAGGCGGCCGAGCTTGCAGCCGCACATGTCATCTATGTCATGGACAAGGTCCTGACGAGCTTCGCCGACGAGTAAACGATCGATGTGCACCTCGCCGCCCGGCGTACGGCCGGGCGGGGGAGGCGCGCACGGAAGAAAGGACTACCGCAGGATGGACTACGGGCTGACCGGGACGGTCGCGCTGGTGCCTGGAGGCACGTCGGGGCTCGGCCTCGCCACCGCAAGAGCGCTCGGCGCGGAGGGTGCTCGCGTGGTCATCGGCGGCCGCCGCGCCGACCTGGCCGCCGAGCAGGCCCGCGGACTGCCCGCGGCGATCGGGGTCGGCGTCGACCTCATGGACCCCGAGGGGCCTGCGGCGCTGGTCACGGCCGCGCAGGACGCGTTCGGGCCCGTCGAGGTACTGGTGCTCAACGGCGGTGGGCCACCGGCCGGTACCGCCGCCGAGCTCACCGTCGACTCCGCCGCGGCCGCGGTCGACCGCTTGCTGCTGCCCCACATCCGGCTCGTCGAGGCGGTTCTGCCCGGTATGCGCGAGCGCGGGTGGGGCAGGATCGTGGCGATCGGCTCCAGCGGAATCCAGTCGCCGATCGACAGGCTGGCGGCGTCGAACGTCGGCCGGGCCGCGCTCGCCGGCTACCTCAAGACTCTCGCGAGCGAGGTCGCCGCCGACGGTGTGACGGTGAATCTCGTTCTGCCCGGACGGATTCGGACCGACCGCGTCGAGGCACTCAACGAAGCGACGGCGCAGCGCGAGGGCCGTGACGTCGCCGAGGTGGATGCCACCTCGCAGGCGAGCATCCCGATCGGTCGCTATGGCACGCCCGAGGAATTCGCCGCGGTCATGACCTTCCTCGCCGGTCGGCCGGCGTCCTACGTCACCGGCGCGCAGATTCGTTGCGACGGCGGCCTGATCCGCGCGCACTGACCAGCAGAGGAGATCCATATGCGTTTGGCAACGATCCGCACGGCCGCGGGCGAGGTTGCGGCCGTCGTTCACCCCGACCGCGGTGTGGCCGCCGTGCCGAAGCTGATCGGCGGTGCCGCGGCGGGCGACGTGATGTCGCTGATCGGGCAGGGCCGGCTGACCGAACTCGCCGAGCGGGCCGACGCCGCGGCCGACGACGTGTTCCAGCAGCGTGATTCGGTCACCTTCACCGCTCCCTACCGGCATCCGCGCAAAATCTGGGGCATCGGGCTGAACTACGTCGCCCACGCCTCCGATCTCGCCGAGCAGGTGCCGGACGAGCCCGCGTCGTTCATCAAGGGCGACCACACCATCGTGGGCCCAGGCGATCCGATCACCGTGCCGGTGCAGAGCCACCGGACCACCGCCGAGGCCGAGCTCGGCCTGGTGATCGGCAAATACTGCCGCAACGTCTCCGAAGCCGATGCGCTGGACCACGTGTTCGGCGTGTGCCCGGTGCTCGACCAGACCGCGGAGGACATCCTGGAACGCAATCCGCGGTTCCTGACCAGGTCGAAGAACTTTCCCGGCTTCTTCTCCTTCGGCCCAGAGGTGGTGCCGATCAACGAGATCGGCGGTTCGCTCGCCGACATCGAGGTCTCGACGGTGCTCAACGGCTCGGTGCACCGGACCAACACCGTGTCGAATATGCGTTACTCACCAGAGTTTCTGGTCAGCTTCCACAGCGCCGTGATGCCGCTCTACCCTGGCGATGTCATCTCGACGGGCACCCCTGGGGCGATCCAGATCCGTCCCGGCGACGTCGCCGAGTGCCGGATACCCGGCATCGGCACGCTCACCAACCCGGTCTCCGGCACCTGACCCAGGGTGTCGGGATGTTTGTGCAGATCCTTTGAATTCCACCTGAATTCGCATAGCCGACGGTTGTGTGGATTCGATATGAGTTCCCGAACCCGGAGAGTGACGCTGCTTACGGTTAACGCGTCCTGACCGGATTCGAAAGGAGCGACAAACCCTGTGGAAGCCTTTGGGAAAGTCAACGCCACCCGTGTGTCCGTCGGTATCGGATGTGTCGCCGCCGCGGCGGTGTGCGCGCCGACGGCCGCGGCCGCACCGTCGGAGCCCTCCGCGACCGAGACGATCAGCCAGCTGGAGAGTGAGGGCTACCGGGTGATCCTGAGCAAGGTCGGCAGCGGGTCGATCGACGACTGCTCGGTCAGCGCGGTACGGCAGGGTCGCAGCGTCACCGGACCGCAGCCGCCGGTCAACGGCAACTTCACGCTGATGGGCCCGGGCCAGGTGCTGCAGTACACGACGGTCTATGTGGACCTGGACTGCAAACGCTGAGCCGGATCACGTCTTCTTGGCGGCCTTCTTGGCCGGGGGTTTCTTGGCCGCCTTCTTCGCCGGTGCCTTCTTGGCGGGCTTGGACTTCGCCTCATCGGAGCCGGAGTCCGAACCCGATCCACCGCGCCGCGCCTTGACGCTGGCCTCCAGTTTGGCCAACAGGTCCGACACGTCCTCGGTCTCGTCGAGTTCGGCGGGCTGCTGCTCCTCGACCGAGAACGCGTCGCCGCCTTCGAGCTTGGCCTGCACCAGCTCGCGCAACTGCTCCTGGTAGTCGTCGCGGAACTGGTCGGGCTTGAAGTCGGCGGTCATCGACTCGACCACCTGCCCGGCCATCTTCAGCTCGGCCGGTTTGATCTGAACTTCCTTGTCCAGCACCGGGAAATCGGGATCGCGGATCTCGTCGGGCCACAGCAGGGTGTGGATCACCATCACGTCGCGCTTGCTGAAGTCCTTGACCCGCAATGCCGCGAGCCGGGTCTTGTTGCGCAGCGAGAAGTGCACGATCGCCACCCGGTCGGTTTCGGCGAGTGTCTTGGCCAGCAGCACATAGGACTTCGACGACTTCGAATCTGGCTCAAGGAAGTAGCTCTTGTCGTACATCAGCGGGTCGAGTTGATCGGCCGGGATGAACTCGACCACCTCGATCTCGCGGCTGCGCTCCTCGGGCAGGTTGGCGATGTCCTCGTCGGTGATCACCACCATCTGCCCGTCGTCGGATTCATAAGCCTTGTTGATATCGCGGAACTCGACGACTTCACCGCAGACCTCGCACACCCGCTTGTACCGGATGCGTCCGTTGTCCTTGGCGTGGACCTGGTGGAACTTGATGTCGTGGTCCTCGGTCGCGCTGTAAACCTTGACCGGCACGTTCACCAGGCCGAAGGCGATCGAACCCTTCCAGATGGATCGCATAGGGCCAGTATGGCCCACTCGAGGGGCTCCTCCGGGTTACTTGCCCCCGACGAGGCGGCGCACGGACTCGGGTGCCGCGACGTCCGCGCCGATCCACGGGGCGGGGACCGCAGCACCGGCCACGGTCCGCAGCGGGACCACGCCGGCCCACTCGCCGGAGTCGGCCGACGGCTCGGCGGGCGGCGCATCGCGCACCTTGACCGTCCACGCTCCCGGTTCGATCGGCAGCTCCATCGCGAGGGTCGCCGCGAGTTCCTTGTTCGTGTGGGTGCGCACCTCGGCACTGCGACCGGGGATCAGCGAATCGCTCATCAGGTCGAGGGCGTGCACCGCAGCGCGCCCCTCGATGACGGACAGCCGACCGCGTACGACGGCCGACCGGTAGTTGGCCGAGGAGTCGAACAGGGTGTCGGCGACGACGATCCCGTCGAGCATGGTCACGGCGAACGCCGCGGGCGCGCCTGCCGCGACGTGCCGCAGCGCGCCGGCGCCCGTGGATCCGTGCAGCACGATGCGGTCACCGTCGCGGGCGTAGAGCATGGGCACGACCCACGGCCAGCCGTCGACCACGGTGGCCAGGGTGCCGACCGCCGTGGCGTCAAGCACCGCGTCGAGGTCGCACCGTTGGCTGCCCGCCCGTTCGGGATGTCTCCTGATCTGCTCCACGCGTCGATCCTGGCCGCATTCTGGTTGTTGCGATAGATCCAGAACTGCGAGAAAAGACCAGACCAGTATCCTGACGTGGGTGTCCCGTCACGCGCCCGAGTTCAACCTGGCATTGCGGCTGCCGCTGAGCGCGGCGCCGCTGCGGCATCGCATCGCCGAGGCGATCGTCGAGCAGATCCGGATGGGCGGACTCGACCCCGGCGATGCGCTTCCCTCGACGCGGGCCCTGGCCGCCGAACTCGCGGTGGCCCGGTCCTCGGTGGTCGAGGCGTACGACGAGTTGGCCGCGGCCGGGTATGTCGCCGCGCGAGCCGGGTCGGGGACGCGCATCGCCGAGGGTGCGGACGCCGCTGCCACCGCGGGTGCCGCATCGCACGTCGGGTCGAGCGCCGCAGCGCCGGTGCTGCCTGCCGCTCCGGGGCAATCGCCGTCCACGTGGGATCTCACACCGGGCCACCCCGATGCCGACTTGATCTCGACAACCGACTGGCGCCGTGCCTGGCGGGCCGCGGCCGCGGCGCCGGTGCCCGCCGCCGCGGTGGGTGCGGATGGGCACCCGGAACTGCGGCTGGCGTTGTCCGGACACTTGCGCCGCACCAGGGGGATCAGCGCGGAACCGGGCGAATTGATCATCGTGCCGGGGGTGGCGTCGGCTTTGCGCACCATCGCCGCGGCCGCCCGCCTCGACGGACGTGATGTCGCCGTGGAAGAACCGGGCTACGTGCAGGGCCGCCGCGCGCTCCGGACGTCCGGGGCCCGGACGCGTTCGGTTACCGTCGACGCCGACGGACTCGATCCTTCGTCGCTTCGCGCCGCCGACGCGGCCGTGTATTGCACACCCGCGCACCAGTATCCGCTCGGCGCACGCCTACCTGTGTCCCGTCGCGCCGGGCTGGTGGAGTGGGCGTCGGCGGGAGACAGGCTGCTCATCGAGGACGACTACGACGGCGAGTTCCGCTACGACGTCTCGGCGCTGCCCGCGCTGCGCAGCGTGGACGGCGGACGCGACTGCGTGGCCTACATCGGAACCGCCTCGAAGATTCTCACCCCTTCGGTCCGGCTGGCCTGGCTGCTGCCACCGCCCGCGCTTCGGGAACCGGTGGCCGAGGTGCTCGCCCGCAGCGGCGAATCCGTCTGCGGCATCACCGCTCTCGCGTTGGCCCGGTTCATCGAGTCGGGCGCGCTGGCCCGACACCTGGCCAGGGCGTCACGCACCTACTCGGCCCGCAGGGCTGCCCTGGTCGGTGCACTCAAGCGGCGGTGGGCCGATGTCCGGCTCACCGGTGTCGAGGCCGGGCTGCACCTGGTGCTGCGGCTGCCCGATGGCAGTGACGACACCACGATCGCCGGTGCGCTGGGCGGTCGCGGTGTCCTGGTGTCCCCACTGTCCGGGTTCCTCGCCGAAGCCGGTGAGCCGCGGGGACTGGTGTGCGGATATGCCCGGCTACCCGAAACCCGGGCCGACGCGGTTGCCGAGGTGATCGCCGACGTGGTGCGGCCTCACCATCAGCCCTGAGCCTCAGCTCGACCGGGTCAACGCGGCACGGTCGGGCAGGTCGGCCCCCGCCCTGGCCACGGTGAGGGCGGACGCCAGCACCGCCGTCGACAGCACCTCGGTCAGCGCCTCGGTGCCGATCCGGGCCAGGTCGCGGCGGCGCTCCGCGCCGAGCAGCCCCTGGGACCACAGTGCGTCGATCAGCCCGGTCATGAACGCGTCCCCGGCCCCGACGGTGTCGATGACCTGCACCGGCCGGGCCGGGACCCGCACCGTCCCGGCGGCGCACACGGCGAACGCGCCCTCGCCGCCCTTGGTGACCGCGACGATCGACGCCCCCATGCCCAGCCAGGTCTGGGCGACCTGTTCGGGGGTGCGGCGCGGGTCGATCCAGTGCAGGTCCTCATCGCTGACCTTCACCACATCGCAGCGTTCGACCAGCCGTTCGATGCGGGCCCTTGCGGCCTCGGCGTCGGTGATCAACGCTGGCCGCACGTTGGGATCGAAGGTGAGCGTCGCCGACAGGTGGTAGGCGTCGAGCAGCGCCGCGGTGGCCCGGCAGCCCGGCTCGAGCACGGTCGCGATCGACCCGGTGTGGGCGACCAGTGGAGGCGCCACCTCCGCGGTGCCCGACAGCTGCCACTCCAGATCGAACTCGTAGCGCGCCTGGCCTGCGGCGTCGAGGGTGGCCTGCGCGGTCGGTGTCCGCCCGGCCGTCATGCTGCCCGGAACGAGTTGCACACCAGACGATTTGAGGTAGTCGACGATGCGCCTGCCGCGGGGGTCGTCGGCGATGTGGGTGAGGAAGTCGACGTCGCGGCCCAGCCTGGCCAGGCCCACCGCCACGTTGAGCGGGCTGCCGCCGACGTGTTCGCCGCTGATCCGGCCTTCACGTTTGACGATGTCGATGAGTGCCTCACCGATAACCAGGGCCCGGCTCATGAACGCAATGATTCCAGGGTGGCCCTGGCGCCGTGGCGGTGTAGCGAATCCAGCGCCCACAGATAGTCCTCGACGAACCTCGGCTCGGAGGCCAGATCGCCGAACAGCGCCCGATTCTCGATGAAGGCCGTCGGATGCTCACGCTGCGACCGGGCCAGCGGCACCAGGGTGTCGGCGAGCTGATCCTGCACCTCGATCGGTTCGCCCTGCTCGTCGACGCCCTCGGCGTAGCGCGCCCAGCTCGCCACCACCGCCGCCGACAGCCGGACCGGGGCACCGGTCTTGAGGTTCTCCCGGACGACCGGCAGCAGCCACTTGGGGATGCGGTCGGAGGAGCCGAAGCACAGTCGCGCGATGGTGTCGCGGATCCCCGGATTGGCGAACCGTTCGATCGTGGTGCGCTTGAACTCGGCCAGGTCGATGCCCGGCACCGGAAGCAGCGTCGGGGTGCCCTCGGTGTCCATGTACTCCAGCAGGAACTCGGCGAACAGCGGGTCGGCCGCCGCGTCGTGCACCAGGCGGTAGCCGGCCAGGTAGCCGAAGTAGCACAGGGCCTGGTGGCCCGCGTTGATCAGCCGCAGCTTCATCAGTTCGTACGGCGTGACGTCGTCGACCAGCATGACGCCCGCGTCCTGGTACGGCGGCCTGCCCGCGGCGAACGAGTCCTCGAGTACCCATGAGGTGAACGGTTCGGCCACCACGGGCCACTGGTCGGCGACGCCGAATTCGGTTTCGACGGTCGCGATGACGTCGGGTGTGGTCGCCGGGGTGATCCGGTCGACCATCGAGTTGGGGAACGGGGTGTTGGCCGCGATCCAGTCGCCGAGGCCGGGTCGCAGCCGTTCGGCGTATTCGGTGAACGTGCGCCGGGCCACGTCGCCGTTGCCCTCGATGTTGTCGCAGGACACGATGGTCGGTGAGCCGGTGCCGCGGTCGCGGCGCCGGGCCAGGGCCTCGGTGACCAGCCCGAATACATTCGGCTCGGGCAGGGTGACACCCGAATCGATTTCGTAGCCGCCCTCGGTGATGGTGAGCGAGATGATCCGGGTGGACGGCGCGGCCAGCAGTTCGATGACGCCTTCGGGGTCGTCTGGTGCGTAGCGGTAGTCGACGATGGACCCGATCACCCGGGCCTCGCGGTGACCGTCGGGGTGTACCAGCATCAGCGTGTACAGGCCGTCCTGGGCGGCCATCACCTCGGCCATCCTGCGGTCAGCGGGCAGCACACCGACGCCGCAGATGCCCCACCCGGTCAGCCCGTCCTGCAGCAGGCGGTCGACGTACATCGCCTGGTGGGCCCGGTGGAATCCGCCGACACCGAAGTGGACGATGCCCACCCCTGTCTCACCGCGCGGGTATCCGGGTCCGGGGATGGGCAGCTCTTGAAGGGTCGAGGCGGAGAGCCTCACCGGGGGTGTTGTGTACGTCACATTTGTCATGTTAGCGTGTTGAGCATCTACTCGCACCCTTGAGCATCTGCTCAGCAATTGAGAAGTGGTGATCAGTGCCAGGACCAACCCCCGAGGATCTGCGGCTCGCGCTTCGCGCGGCGACGCTCTATTACCTCGACGGCCTTACCCAGGCCGATATCGCCGCGCGGCTCGGGGTGTCCCGGCCGACCGCGGGCCGATTGGTGGCCAAGGCCAAGGCGAACGGCCTGGTGCGGGTCGAGGTGGTGGTGCCCGCCGACATCTCCGACGATCTACACGCCGAGGAGGAGCGCGAACTGGAGCGGCGGTTCGGGCTGACCGAGGCCGTCGTGGCGGCCAACGCCAACCGGGCCGGTGCCGCGCTGTTGATGCGCCGGATCGCCGCCGACGAGGTGCTCGGCTTCACCTGGGGGCCCGAGCAGGCCGGGGTGGCCTCGGCGCTGACACCCGGGGTGGCCAGCTGCCGCGCGGTGGTCCAACTGGACGGGGCCATGTCCACCGCGGCCTATCAGACCGGGGCCGAGCTGATCCTGACCCGCTGCGCCGACACCCTGCGCGCCGAGTCCTTCCGGCTGCCCGCGCCGCTGTACGCCGATACCGCGACGGTGGTCTCGATGCGCGAGGACTCGGTGATCTCGCGGACCCTTGAGGCGGGCAGGCGTGCCGAGGTGATGCTGTTCGGCGTCGGCGCGGTGTCGACGTCGACGACGCTGTTCGAGGGCAGCTTCCTGGACACCAGAATGCTCGACGAACTCGTCTCGATCGGCGCCGTCGGCGAGATCGGCGGCCGGTTCTTCAACGCGCACGGCGAGCCCGTGCACCACGAACTCCAGCAGCGGGCCATGTCGGTCCCGCTGGAGGACATCCGTACCTGTGAGAAGACCATCCTGGTCTCCGGCGGTGCCGGCAAATACCAGGCGATTCTCGGTGCGTTGCGCGGCAAGCTGGCCCGCCTGCTGGTTTGCGATATCTATTGCGCCCGTTGGTTGTTGGATCAATGAAAGGTGACAGGACGTGAAACCGCTGAAACGATTGGCGGCCTGCCTGGCGGCCGCCGGTCTGGTCGCAACGGCCGGCTGCGCGGGAGCAGGCACGCTCGGTGCCACCGACCAGACGGTGACCATCGCCATGGTGTCCAACTCCCAGATGACCGATGCCCGTGAGCTGGCCGACCGGTTCGAGGCGGCCAATCCCGACATCAAGCTGCGCTTCGTGACGCTCTCGGAGAACCAGGCCCGCGCCAAGATCACCGCATCCACCGCGATGGGCGGCGGCGAGTTCGACGTCGTGATGATCAGCAACTACGAGACCCCGCAGTGGGCCGAAAACGGTTGGCTGGTCAACCTTTCGGACTATGCCCGCAAAACCCCCGGCTACGACGAGAACGACTTCATCCCGTCGCTGCGCGATTCGTTGTCCTACCAGGGCAGCATGTACGCGGTCCCGTTCTATGGCGAATCCTCGTTCCTGATGTACCGCAAGGATCTGTTCGAGCAGGCCGGGATCGACATGCCCCGCGACCCCACCTGGCAGCAGGTCGCCGACGCGGCCGCCAAGCTCGACAGCCCGGACATGGTCGGGATCTGCCTGCGCGGTAAGCCCGGCTGGGGTGAGGTGCTGGCCCCGCTCGACACCGTGATCAACACGTTCGGCGGCCGCTGGTACGACATGGACTGGAATGCCCAGCTGACCAGCCCCGAGGTCGAGAAGGCCGTCGGCTTCTACACCGACCTGGTCCGCGCGCACGGTGAACCGGGCGCGGCCACAGCCGGTTTCGGTGAATGTGCGACGCAGTTCGCCCAGGGCCGGGCCGCGATGTGGTACGACGCCACCTCGGCGGTGTCGACCGTGGAGGACCCCGAGGCGTCCAACGTGGTCGGCAAGGTCGGCTATGCGATGGCCCCGAAGGCCGAGAAGCCCAACTCCGGCTGGCTCTACACCTGGGCGCTGGGCATCCCGAAGAGCAGCGAGAAGCCGGACGCGGCCTGGAAATTCATCTCCTGGATGACCGACAAGAACTACATCAAGCTGGTCGGGGAGGAGCTGGGCTGGGCGCGGGTACCACCGGGGAGCCGGCTGTCGACCTACGACATCCCCGAATACAAGGAGGCGTCCAAGGCGTTCGGACAGGTCACCCTCGATTCGATCGAGGGCGCCGATCCGGCCAAGCCCACCGTGCAGCCGGTTCCCTACACCGGCGTGCAGTTCCTGGCGATCCCGGAGTTCCAGGATCTCGGGACCCGGGTCAGCCAGCAGATCAGCGCCGCGATCGCCGGCCAGAAGTCCGTCGGCGACGCGCTGGCCCAGTCCCAGAAGTACGCAGAAGTCGTCGGCCGGACCTATCAGGAGAAGCCATGACCACCATCGAGGCGAACGCCGAGGCCGAATCCGAGGCCGAGCACGTCGCTCGGATCAAATCCCAGCAGGATCCCGGGGTTTCACGGGCCGAGGGCTGGCGCCGCCGGGGGCCGCTGCTGCCCGCGCTGATCTTCATGATCGTGGTCACCCAGATCCCGTTCCTGTTCACGCTGTACTACTCGACGCTGTCCTGGAACCTGGTCCGGCCCGGCTCCCGCGAGTTCGTCGGGCTGCGCAACTACATCGACGTCATCGCCGACAGCACGTTCTGGCAGGTGGCGATCAACACCGTCGTCATCATCGTGGCCACGGTGCTGATCTCGGTGGTGCTCGGGCTGATCCTGGCGCTGCTGCTGGACCGGGTGTTCCTGGGGCGCGGCGTGGTTCGCACCTTGCTGATCACACCGTTCCTGGTGACCCCGGTGGCCGGGGCGCTGATGTGGAAGACCGCGATGCTCGATCCGGTGTTCGGCATCGTCAACTGGGTGCTGACACCGTTCGGGTTGGAGCACATCGACTGGGTCAGCCGGTTCCCGCTGTCCTCGGTGATCCTGGCCCTGGTCTGGCAGTGGACTCCGTTCATGATGCTGCTGATCCTCGCCGGCCTGCAGTCGATGCCGCGCGACATCCTGGAAGCGGGCCGGGTCGACGGTGCCACCGGGTTGCAGCTGTTCCGTGAGTTGACGCTGCCGCACCTGCGGCGGTTCATCGAACTGGGCACCGTGCTCGGCGCCATCTACCTGGTCAACACCTTCGACCAGATCTACATGATGACCCAGGGCGGCCCCGGCACCGCGAGCGCGAACCTGCCGTTCTACATCTACCAGCGCGCGTTCCTCGGTTTCGACATCGGCCAGGCCGCGGCCATGGGTGTGATCGTGGTGATCTTCACGATGATTATCGCGAGCTTCGCCCTACGGCTGATCTTCAAATCGTTCACCGGCAAGGAGGAGGCGGCCTGATGAGCACCGCAACCGCGACGGCGGCCACCGCCGCCGCACCCGTCAAGTCAAAGGTCAAGCGCCGCAAGTTCGATCCGTGGGGTGTGGTGGCCTGGATCGTCGGGCTCGGCTTCTTCTTCCCGGTGTTCTGGATGGTGCTCACCGCCTTCAAACAGGAGGTCGACGCCTACACCACCACACCCAAACTGTTCTTCGTGCCGACCCTCGACGAATTCGAGGCGGTGTTCGCCAACGGCGTCGGGACCAGCCTGCTGAACTCGTTGTTCGCCACCACGGCCTCGACCATCCTGGTACTGGCGCTGGGCATTCCGGCCGCGTTCGCGCTGTCGCTGAAGCCGGTGCGCAAGACCCAGGACGCGCTGTTCTTCTTCATGAGCACCAAGATGCTCCCGGTCGTGGCGGCCATCATCCCGATGTATGTCATCGTGTCCAATATCGGCCTGCTGGACAATATCTGGGCCCTGGTCATCCTCTACACCGCGATGAACCTGCCGATCGCGGTGTGGATGATGCGCTCGTTCTTCCTCGAGGTGCCCGGCGAACTGCTGGAGGCCGCGAGCCTGGACGGGGCCAGCACCTGGCGATCGGCGCGTGAGGTGATCCTGCCGCTGGTGTCGCCCGGCATCGCGGCCACCGCCTTGATCTGCGTCATCTTCGCCTGGAACGAGTTCTTCTTCGCGGTGAATCTCACTGCGGTGCAAGCCCAGACGATGCCGGTGTTCCTGGTCGGCTTCATCGCGGGTGAGGGCCTGTACTGGGCCAAGCTGTGCGCGGCGGCGACGATGGCCGCGCTTCCGGTGGTTCTCGCGGGCTGGATCGCGCAGAACAAACTGGTTCGTGGACTGTCCTTCGGCGCGATCAAATAGGGAGACGAAACTCATGGCTGCTATCACGTACCGCAATGCGTCCTGTATCTACGAGGGCTCGGACAAGCTCGCGGTCGATTCGCTCAATCTCGACATCGCCGACGGTGAGTTCGTGGTGCTGGTCGGGCCGTCGGGATCGGGGAAGAGCACCGCGCTGCGAATGCTGGCCGGTCTGGAGGATATCGATGAGGGCACCATTGAGATCGGCGGCAAGGATATGGTCGGGGTGCCGTCCAAGGACCGCGATATCGCGATGGTGTTCCAGAACTATGCGCTGTACCCGACCAAGACCGTGGCCGAGAACATGGGCTTCGCGCTGAAACTGCGGGGGGTGTCGGCCGGCGAGCGGCGGCAGAAGGTCGAGGAGGCCGCGAAACTGCTCGACCTCAGCGACTTCCTGGACCGCAAACCGGCCAAGCTGTCCGGCGGGCAGCGTCAGCGGGTGGCGATGGGCCGGGCCATCGTGCGCGAGCCGCAGGTGTTCTGCATGGATGAGCCGCTGTCGAACCTGGACGCCAAGCTGCGGGTGCAGACCCGCACCCAGATCGCCGCGCTGCAGCGCAGGCTGGGCACTACCACGGTCTATGTCACCCACGATCAGGTGGAGGCGATGACCATGGGGGATCGGGTCGCGGTGCTGCGCAACGGGAAACTGCAACAGTTCGCCTCGCCCTCGGAGCTCTACAGTAAGCCGGCCAATGCGTTCGTGGCGGGTTTCATCGGGTCACCGGCGATGAATCTGGTGACCGCGCCGATCGTGTCCGACGGGGTGCGGATCGGCGATGATTCGACGTTGCGGCTGGAACGCGATCAGCTCAGTGTGCTCCACGAGGCCGGCATCGACACGGTCACGGTGGGGGTGCGGCCCGAGCATCTGCAGGTGTCTGACACCGGTGGGATCGATGTGGTGATCGATCTGATCGAGGATCTGGGCAGCGAGATCTACCTCTACACCCACGCCGGGCCCGATGTGTCGATCGTGGCGCGGGCCCTGTCGCGTGGCCCGGCCAAACTCGCCGACACCGTGGAACTGCGCAAAACCCCCGACGGTGTCGTGCACCTGTTCCACCCCGAGACCGGCGAGCGCCTCTAGGCTCTCGTCGAGACTGCGCACAGATCACGATTTCACCCAGAAACACGATCTCACCGCAGACTCGACGACGTCAGGTCCTCCCTGGGGACCCGGCCGGTGTGCCGCACCGAGAGCGTGAGCAGGCCGCCGAGCACCATGAAGCCCGCCGTGATCCACAGCGCGATCGATGCGGATGCGGTGGCGTCCTTGACCGCACCGATGAGGTAGGGCGCGGCGAAGCCGGCGAGGTTGCCGGTCGAGTTGATCAGCGCGATGCCGCCGGCGAGTGCGGTCCCGGTGAGCATCGAGGTCTGGAAGCTCCAGAAGATCGCCGGGATGGACAGCGCCCCGGCGTTGGCCATCATCAGCCCCACGATGCCGACCGCCGCATTGTCGCCGGCCAGGATGCAGACCACGAAACCGACTGCGCTGAGGGCGAATGCGGCCGCGATGTGCTTCTTGCGTTCACCGCGCCGGTCGGAGCTGTAGCCGAAGGCCACCATGGAGACGATCGCCGCCAGGCTGGGCAGCGCCGAGATGAAACCGACCGTCACATCGCTGTCGAACCCGAGGTCGCGGATCAGGTTGGGCAGCCAGAAGCTGATGCCGTACAGCGCGAAGTTGTAGGAGAAGTAGATCGCGGTGAGCAGCCAGACCAACGGGCTGCCGAACACTCCGCGCAGGCTGGTGTGCTCACCCGAAGGTGCTTCGGCGGCCAGCAACTCGCCGAGCCGGGTGCGCTCGGCCTCGTCGAGCCAACGCACGGCGCGGTAATCCTCCTGCAGGAACAGCAGGATCACGATGCCGAGGACCACGGTCGGGATGGCTTCCAGGATGAACAGCCACTGCCAGCCGGCCAGCCCGGCGGCGTCGTCCATGCCGCCGAGGATCAGTCCCGATACCGGTCCGCCGATGAGACCCGATGCGGCGAGCGCGATGTAGAAGACGCCCCAGGCCCGGCCGCGCCGGCTCGCCGGGAACCACTGCGACATGTAATAGAGCACACCGGGAATGAAGCCCGCCTCGGCGACGCCGAGTAAGAACCGCAGCAGATAGAACACGGCCTCGGAGTTCACCAGGAACATCAACCCCGAGATGATCCCCCAGGTGATCATGATGCGCGCGATCCACTTCCTGGCACCGACGCGGGCCAGGATGAGGTTGGACGGGATCTCGAAGATGAAGTAGCCGACGAAGAACAGCCCCGCGCCCAGTCCGTACACGCCGTAGGAGAACCCGAGATCGGCGCTCAACTGCTCCTGCGCGAACCCGATGTTGACCCGGTCGAGGTAGGACAGAAAGAACCCCAGCATCGCCAGCGGAAGCACCCGGAAGGCGATCTTGCGGAACAGGATGTCGTCATTGACGGTGGTCACGGGCAGGCTTACCTCTAATCGGGGATGCGGTACACGCGCGCGGCGGTGTCGTGGAACAGGGCGGCGAGCTGGGCGGGCGTCGACCCGGCGGCGCCGGCCAGAATGGTCGCCATCACCTCGTGGAAGGTGGCCGCGGTCAGCGTCGCCACCGGCATGTTCGAGGCGAACATGGCGCGGTCATGGCCGAAGATGGCCAGGGTCTCGCGGACGACGGCCTCATTGCCCGGCCGGTCCCACACATTGCCGGGCAGGCCGAGTTCGGACACCTTGACCACCGTGTTGGGCAGCTCGGCCAACGCGTGCATCCCGGTGCGCCACACGGCCAGGCCGTCCGCGCTGCGGTCCAGCGGCAGGCCGCAGTGGTTGATGATCACCGTGGTATCGGGGATGTCGCGCACCACCTCGGCGGCCTCGGCCAGGTGGTAGTAGGGCACCCGCAGGTCATAGGAGAAGCCGAACCGCCGGAGCTGGTGTAAGCCGTTGAGCCAGGCCGGATCCTGCAGGCTGCCCGGCTGGCCCGCGACGGATTCCCCCGGGCCCGTGGCGGTGACCGGCTTGGACCGGATGCCCCGCACCAGCGGATGCGCGGCGTGCCCGGCCAGCACCTCGTCCCGGTCGGGCTGGGTGAAGAACACGTGTCCCACGGCGGCCAGCGGGTAGCGGCTGTCACGCTCGTGCAGCCCGGTCAGCCAGGCACTTTCGGCGACCTGCTGGGTGCGTGAGCGCTCGGCCTCACAGTGCACCGTCCCGACGATGTTCCAGCCGGCCGTCTCGTGGCGGTACTGGCCGGGCATGAAGGTGCGGCGCATCGCGGTGTAGTCGCCGAGGAAGAAGTCCTCGACGATTTCGTCCTGGATCCACGGCCAACGCTGCTCGGTGCTCTCGACATCCCAGAAGTGGTGATGGGCATCGATGATCGGGAAGTCAGGCACGTCGGCCAATACGGAAGGCCCGTTCGCCGGCCGGGCTGATGTTCTCCAGATCGGCGAGGGCGACCAGTTCGCCCTCGGCCACCGGCCGGACCAGGCGGGCTCCGCCGAGCAGATAGTAGGCGGCGAGATCGGCGGGTGCATCCGCCGCCGCGATGAGGACCGGTGCGACACCGGAGATTTCGTGGTGGTGCCCCTCGACCTGGAAGGTGCGGCCGGGTTCCAGTGCGGTCACGGCCCGCGCGGCGAGCACGGTGTGCTGGCGCGGGGTCCGTCCGCCGGGGCCCTCGACGGCCGCGCGGATGGTCAGTGGTGTCTCGATGCCCATGGCGTGGTAGGGCGTGAAGAGGCAGGCGTAGCGTCCGTCCCGGCTGACGACGTGTCCCTTGGCGCGCAACATCTCCCACGTCACATCGTCGTTGGTGCGGACCACGACGAAGACACCGCCGGCGAAACTCGCCTCACCGGGCAGGCGCAGCATCGAGAATACGTCGACGGATCCGGCGGCCCCGATCAGCCCGCCGTGCTCGCGTTCGGCGTAGATGTCGGCGAGTTCGGCCGGACGGGCGACGGGATAGTGCATGGCCTCGACATCGGCGGTGTAGCCGGTGTACAGCGAGACCACGGTCATCTCGCAGGCATCGGCCGCGGCGGCGCGCTTGAGGGCCGCCACGGCCCCGGCGCGGGCGCCGAGCGTGGCTGCCGGATCGTCGCCGAGGGTGAGCAGCTCGCCCAGTGCGGGCGCCGCGACGGTCTCGCCGTGCTGGGTGACGGTCCCGGTGGCGGGGTCGAAGACCAGATCGTACTCGCCGGATTTGCCCAGCGCGACGATCTCAAGGCCGACCTGCTCGACCCAGTCGACCAGGCGGATGAGGTTCGCGGGCTGATCGCCGTCGCCGGGCAGGTAGCGCACCCCGGCCTGCGCGGCCGCGGACGCCAGCGCCACGCCGGCGACGCTCTCGATCTCCTTGCTGACCATGACGACGTGACGCCTTGCCGCGATAGCCGACTCGGCGTAGTGCGTCCCCACGTCGAGCCGGCCGGTCGCCTCGACCAGCACGTCGAACGCGGTCCAGTCGATCTCCTCGGCCGAGGCGACCACGGCGGTCCTGGCGATCCGATCGGCGGTCCAGCCCAGGTCGCGCAGCATCGCGTGCACGCCGCCCCGGTCGGGGTCGACGAGGACGGCCGTCGTCATCCCTGGGGCGTGCCGCAGCTGCGCCAGCAGGGTGCGGCCATAGCCGCCGTTGGCCCCGGTCAGCGCGACGCGTATCGGTGTGCTCACTGCGTGCTGATCCCTCCGCTCACCCCGTGTGGTGACAGCCACCCTGACACAGGCTTCTACTGTTGTACAACTTTCTACCAAATATTCACATACACTGATCGCGGTGCGACGAAAGGGTTGAGATGAGCGGGATCGGCGTGATTGCCGACGACTTCACCGGGGCGACCGATATCGCCGCGGCCTATGTGCGGCGCGGGTACCGCGCGGTGGTGCTGATCGAGGATGCGGACCCCGGTGACATCGCGGACGTCGATGTCGTCGTGGTGGCACTCAAGACCCGCACCGCTCCCGTCGCCGACGCCGTCGCCAGGGCCACGGCGGCCCATGACCGGATGCGTGCGATCGGCGTCGAGCGGTTCTACGTCAAGTACTGCTCGACGTTCGACTCCACCGACCGGGGCAACATCGGGCCGGTACTCGATGCGCTCACCGAGCGCACCGGCGCCGACCATGTCGTGGTGGTGCCGTCCTTCCCCGACAACGGACGGGTGGTCGTCGACGGTCTGCTCTACGTCAACGGCGAGCTGCTCGAGGATTCGCCGATGCGCCATCACCCGCTCACGCCGATGACCCGCTCGCGGGTGCGTGACCTGCTGGCCCCGCAGACGATCCGTGAGGTCGGCGAATTGCCCCTGGCTACGGTGCGTTCGGGTGCCGACCGGCTGGCTGCGGCGATCGACTCCGCGGCCGGGGCCTACCTGGTCGTCGACGCCGAGACCGACGCCGACCTCGCTGCGATCGCGGCCGCGACATCGCGCGGCCCGCTGGTCTCGGGTGGTGCAGGCCTGGCCCTCGGGGCTCCGCAGGGCGACGCCGCCGAAACGCGCATGGAGTACCCGAGGGGTCGCCGCCTCGTCGTATGCGGCAGTGCGTCGGCCCGCACGCGCGAACAGATCGCCGCGGCCGGATCCGCCGGATTGTCCATGCGCCACCTCGACATCGCGCGGCTGATCGCCGACCCAGAAGGCGTCATCGCCGAGACCCTGGGCTGGTTGGCCGCACTCGGGCCAGGCGATACGCCCGTCGTGCACTCCGTCGCGGACCTGGCCGACATCGCCGATGACCCGGCCGCCGCGGCGATGGTCGAACGCGTGCTCGCCGCAATAGTGCGCGGCGCGGTGGATTCGGGTGCCCGCAGGATCATCGTCGCGGGCGGTGAGACATCGGGCGCGGTGGTGGGCGCGCTCGGCATCGACCGGCTGCGGATCGGGCAGGCCATCGCCCCAGGGGTCAGCTGGGCGACCGCCCGGACCGCACCGGACGGCCACCACATCGCCATCGCGCTGAAGTCCGGCAACTTCGGCGCGCCAGACATGTTCGTCACCGCATGGGGGGAGCTCAGATGACCGATCCGGATGCCGCGCTCATCGCCGCCGGACACCGACTCGCCGAGGCCGGTATCAGCCCGGGCAGCAGCGGCAATCTCAGCGTGCGGGACGGGGACCGGATCGTGATGACCGGAACCGGAACCGATCTGGGCCGGTTGACGTCCGAGTCGCTCGCGGTGCTCGACCTCGACGGCACCTACGTCGAGGGGGCGCGGCCGTCGAAAGAGGTGGCGATCCATGTCGCGATGTACCGCCGCGATCCGGCCCGCACCGCGGTGGTGCATCTGCATTCCCCGTATGCGGTCGCGGCGTCCTGCCTGCGGCCCTGGTCGCAGGCCAGTGCGCTGCCGCCGCTCACCCCCTACTTCGTCATGCGGGTCGGCCAGACGCCGCGCATCCCGTTCCGGGTACCCGGCGACCCCGAACTCGGTGCGCTGCTGGAGGCGCATCCGCTGCCGTTCCGGGCGGCGCTGCTGGCCAACCACGGACCCGTGGTCGGTGGGTCCGACCTCGATCAGGCACTGGATGGGGCCGTGGAACTGGAGGAGGCGAGCCGGATCACGGTGCTCACCGACGGAATGGACCGCGAACTGCTGACCCCCACCGATATCGAAACGCTCACCAGCCGTTGGGGTACCGATTGGACCGACGTCGCTCCGATAAGCTGACGGCCCGAGGAGGTGCCATGACGGAGGAATCCGCGACCCCGCTGATTCCCGAGCAGCGTCGCGAACTCATCATCAGGCATCTGCGCCGCGAACAGGTCCTCAGCTACCGCCAGCTCACCGGGCTGCTCGGGGTGAGCCATATGACGATCCGCCGCGATATCGCCGCGCTGGAGGCGCAGGGCCGGGTGCTGGCCACCCCCGGGGGCGCGAAGATCGCCTCCCGCCTGGTCGTGGAGCCCAGCCGGATCGAGAAGTCCACGGCCGACGTCGCACAGAAGGCCGCCATGGCCGCCCGCGCCGCCGAACTGGTCGCCGAATCGATGACGATCTACCTGGACGCGGGCACCACCCTGCAGGCGATGCGGCCCTATCTGGACGGCTTCCGCGACCTCACGATCGTCACCAACGACCTCGTGATCGCGAGCTCCTACCTCGACCATCCGACGATCGAGCTGATCACCGTGGGCGGACGCGTCGAGAAGCGAAACCAGTCCACGGTCGGCCGGCTGGCGGCCCTCACGCTGGCCGAACTGTCGATCGACATCGCGTTTCTCAGCACCAGCTCGTGGGATCTGCGCCGCGGCGTGACGATGGCCGACGAGCCCAAGATCGAGCCCAAGAAGGCCGCCGTGCGGGCCGCCTCCGAGGCCGTATTGGTCGCCGCGAGCAGCAAATACGGAACGTTCGGGCGCTACCGGGTGCTGGGCCTGGGTGAGCTCGACGTGATCATCACCGACGACGGGTTGAGTGTCGCGATCGCCGGTGCGATCGGCGAACTCGGGATCTCGGTCGAACGGGTGGGCCGGTAGATCCGTTCGGCTCGGCCCCAGATCAAATCGCAGCAGCGAGGCCGCCGTCGATGTGCACGGCTGTTCCGGTCAGATAACTTGCCCGTGGCGACAGCAGAAAGGCGACCGTGTCGGCGAACTCCGAGGCTTCGCCGGTGCGGCCCAACGGAATCCGGTACTCGACCGCCACCTCCGCCAGGTACTCTTCGATGTCCTTGCCCGCGGCGACCGCGCGTGCCTCCATCTGGCCGCTACGGATGAAGCCGACAAGGGCTGCGTTGACGCGGACGCCATCCTGTCCGAGCTCGTTCGACAACGCCTTGGTGAGGTTGAGACCCGCAGCGCGCAGCGGGGCACTCGGCATCCTTCCCGGAACGCGAGCACCGGTGCTGAGCACATTGACCACGGCGCCTTTGGTCTCGCGCAGATACGGAAGGGCGCAACGGGTGGCGCGCACGGCCGCGAGAAACTTCAGATCGAAGTCCGCGGTCCACTGCTGGTCGGTGATCTGCTCGAACCGTGCCGCGGTGGCTATCCCTGCCGAATTGACGAGGCCATCGACGCGGCCCCAGCGCTCCACTGCGCGCCCGATCAGCGCCGCCACGTCCTCGGCCCGAGTGACATCGGCCCGGATGGCCAGCAGCTCGCCGCCATCCGAACCGAGCTCGGCGCCAGCCTTGTCGAGCCGTCCGGTGTCTCGCCCGCACATGGCGACATGTGCGCCCTCCGACAGCAGCGTTCGGACGGTTGCGTACCCGAGCCCCTGGGTGCCACCGGTCACGATGTACACCCGCTCGCGCAGCCCGAGGTCCACCGTCATTCCCCCGGGTACAAGGCGACGGTGGACTGCTCGGTATAGAAGGCGAGCGCTTCGGGACCCAGTTCGCGCGGCCCGCTCCCCGAATCCTTGAGACCGCCGAACGGGGCATGCGGTTCGACGCCCGTGGTCGGCAGGTTGATATTGAGCATCCCGGCCCTGACGGTGGTGGTGAAGCGCCTGATCCAGGCCGGACTGTGGGTGTAGATTCCGGCGCTCAGGCCGTACTCGGTGCCATTCGCCAGGTCGAGCGCCTCACTGCGGCTTTCCACCGCGACGATCGCCACGGTCGGCCCGAAGACTTCTTCGGTCGCGATGGCCATGCCGGGCGTAACCCCGGTCAGCACAGTGGGTTCCAGATAGTGCCCGTTGGCAACGGCATCTCCGGCAGGAACACCGCCGCCGATGGCGATCTCGGCTCCGTCGGCAACGGCGCGGGTGATGGCCGCGCGCACGCGGTCGCGAGCGTCCGCGGACACCAGCGGCCCCATGGTGGTCCCGTCCGCGTCCGGTGGTCCGGTGACGACCCGGGATGCGCGCTGCACGACCATTTCGGTGAGTTCGTCGGCAACCGATGCCTCGACCAGCACCTTCGCGGTCGAGGTGCACTTCTGACCGGTCCCGCCGAAGGCGCCGTCCACGATGGCTACCGCGGCCCGCTCCAGGTCGGCGTCGGCGAACACCACCAGCGGGTTGTGCCCGCCCTTCTCGGCCTGACACGGCTTTCCGTGGTGCGCGGCGGCCACCTCGACCTGTCGTCCGATCGCGGTCGAGCCGGTGAACGAGATCGCGTCGACCCCGGGATGGGCGACCAGCCGCTCACCCAGTTCGGCCTGCACACCCGTCAGGTAGCCGAGGACGCCCTCCGGTAGGCCCGCGTCGAGCAGAGCTTGGACGACGCCGACCCCGGTGAGCGGGGTGAGCGGCGACGGTTTCCAGATGACCGCGTTGCCGGCCATCAGACCGGCCGCGATCTTGAAGGCGGCCACGAACGCCGGGAAGTTGAACGGAGTGATGGCCGCGACGACTCCGAGCGGTCTGCTCACCGTGGACAGTTCCGCTCCCGCCGCGGACGATGCAAAGGTATACCCGGTAGGCCGCCTGCCGAGCGATGCCACGTGGTCGAAAACATCGGCGGCCCTGCGAACCTCACCGATCGCCTCGGGTCGCGGCTTGCCCACCTCGCGGGACAGGTCCGCGCCTATCGCCTCGGCGCGGTCCCGCAGCAGATCCGCCGACGCCGCCAGGACGGCGCCGCGCTCGATCGGCGAACGCCGTCCCCACTCGGGCTGGGCGGATCGCGCGATATCGACGGCGCGATCGACGTCTTCGGGGGCTGAGTCAGCGAAGTCGCCTACGGCCGTGCGGATGTCAGCCGGACACAGTCGTTGGAAGGTCGCGCCGCTCGCGGCGGGCCGCCAACCTCCGGTGTGATTGAAGAAGTCGGCCATGGTCACTCTCCCGTCGCGATAGGACACCAGTCGGTCAGCTCTGACCGTATGAACGATTCGCCGTGGTCCTGGGCGGCGCCGCCTGTCCGCGGATCAGATCCGTGATCTCGGGGTCGCCGTATCCCAGCTCTCGGAGCACCTCGACCGAGTGCTCCCCGAGCATGGGCGCGGGTCGCAACGTCGCCGGGTTCTCGTCGCCCATGTTCACCGGAGGGCGAGCCTGCCGTATGCGTCCGGCGCTCGGATGGTCGGTCACCTCAAAGAATTCGGTGGCACGCAGATGCTGGTCATCGAACAGTGACTCAAGGGTGTGTACCGGCCCGCTGGCGATGCCGGCGCGGTCCAGGGTCTGCTGCCAGTCGGCGCTGGTGCGCGTCGCAAGCTGCTCGTTGACCATCCCGTACAGCTCGTCGCTGTGGATGGTGCGCTCCCGGATGGTGCGGTATTGGCGCCGACGTAGGTGGTGACCAGCGACTGCAGGATGCCCAGGAACAGCCCGGCGACGAGGACACCGACCACCGAGCCGAGCCCGGCGAGCAC
>NZ_JBSFPX010000020.1:0-57904 GCF_053588415.1 Mycobacterium sp. NPDC003449 | reverse complement strand
CCACCGCACGTGCGTGTACGGATACCGGCGTAGACAGGACGGTCCGGCGATGTCGGTCGTCTACTACATCCCCACCACCGATGACGAGCTGCTGATCTCCACACTCGCCGGCCGAAGCAAGGCCCGTGCTGCGGAGCGCGACGGCAAGGTCAGCATCTGTGTACTCGACGAACGCTGGCCCCTCACCTATCTGCAGGTCTATGCCGACGCTGTCGTGGAGTATGACCGCGCGCTCGTCGTGGATGTCATGATGGCGGTCGCGGGGCGCATGTCAGGCCAACCCCTCGGCGAGGACGCGCGACCCTTCGTGGAGCAGATGGCAGACGAGGAGGACCGCGTCGTCGTCCGCTGCAGGCCGTATGCCACCTTCGCTTCACCGCCGCGGCACCTCAAGTCCAATGACCAGGAAGAGCGCATCACGCACTGGACGTCATCGGCGGTCCCGTGGGGTGCCCCTGACCCGACGGCGTGATCCTCGGCGGGAATCCGTTGACCGCCAACCCTGCAATTCCGACGAAGGAGACACCCATGGAACGGATCGCCCCACTGCCACGGGAATCACTGCTCCGGTATGAAGAATCATTGGACACCACAACAGAATTCATGGGCGTACCCGGGTGAGCTCGGATCCTGGTCACGCCATGACGTGGCCGCAATACACCACTCCGTCCGACCTCGCCGATATCGAAGCGACTCCGATACACGAACGCGGACTTCCCGATTCGACTTACGCGGTCCTGCGACGCGCAGCCGCGAGCTGGCCCCACCGTACCGCAATATCTGTCCTGCCCGATTCAGCCCACTGGGACACCCCCGCGCAGCGAAGCTTCGCCCAGCTGCTGGCCGACGTCCATCGATCCGCCAATCTGTTGCGCCACCTGGGTGTGGAGCGGCACACCGCCGTTGCCCTGCTCAGTCCCAACTGCGATGAGCTGATCACCGCGACACTGGCCGCGCAGCTCGCCGGTATCGCCGCCCCGATCAACGCCAGCCTGTCGACCGGTCACATCACCGAACTGCTCCGCCGCTCCGGTGCCCGGGTGATGATCGCGGCGTCCGCGGACCTGGACCGAACCGCGTTCGACGTCGCGGTCGGTCTCGCCGCCACCGGTGCGGTGGACACGGTGCTCTTCGTCGGTCCGACCGCCGAGGCCGCGGCTGCGCCGATCGACGGTGTCCGCTCAGGTCACCTGACCGAGTTGGCCGCCGAGTTTCCCGACGACACATTCACCGGCGCGGCCCCGATGTCCGGCGACCTGGCCGCGTTGTTCCACACCGGAGGTACCACCGGCGCACCGAAACTGGCCGCCCACACGCACGCCAATGAGGTCGCCGACGCCTGGATGATCGCAGCGAACGGGATGCTCGGCGAGCGTTCCACACTCTTCGCTGCCTTGCCCTTGTTTCACGTCAACGCACTCCTCGTGACGCTGCTCGCGCCGATGCTGCGCGGACAGCACGTGGTGTGGGCGGGCCCGCTCGGCTACCGGGATCCGGACCTGTACCCCACGTTCTGGAAGACGATCGAGCGCTATGCGATCACCACCATGAGTGCGGTCCCGACCGTCTACGCGGTGCTCGCGCAGTGCCCGGTCGACGCCGACATATCCAGCCTCGCGTTCGCGGTGGTCGGCGCATCGGCGTTGCCGGAGTCGGTGCGCCGGGAGTTCCAGTCGCACACCGGCATACCGCTTATCGAGGGATACGGGCTGACCGAGGCCACCTGCGCCAGCGCCCGCAGCTTTCCCGACCATCCCCGGCCGGGTTCGGTGGGCCAACGGATGCCCTACCAGCGCATCAAAGCAGTCCGCATCGACGACGGGGCGTGGCACGACCTGCCCGCCGGAGCGATCGGCACCCTCGTCGTGAGTGGCCCGACCGTGTTCCCGGGTTACGTGGCCGCGCGCACCCCCGCGGGCTTCACCCTCGACGGTCAGGGCAAGCTCGTCGACGGCTGGCTCGATACAGGCGACCTCGGCGCCGTCGATGAGGACGGATTCATCCATCTCAGCGGCCGCGCCAAGGATCTGATCATCCGCGGCGGGCACAATATCGATCCCGCCGTCGTCGAAGACGCCCTGCTGGCCCATCCAGATGTCACCGCAGCCGCAGCGGTGGGCCGGCCCGACCTTCACTCCGGTGAGGTACCGGTCGTCTATGTGACCGTCCGTCCCGGTGCGACGACCGACGCCGGGATGCTGCGCGAGTGGGCGGCCGACCATGTCGTCGAACGCGCCGCTGCGCCCAAGCTGGTGACGATCATCGATACGCTGCCCCTGACCGCCGTCGGCAAACCGTACAAGCCCGCACTGCGCACCGATGCCATCCGCGTCGCAATCATCGCCGCTCTCGACGGCTTCGACGGAATCAGCACAGTGGAGTCGGTCATTCGGGACGGCACGCCCGTCGTCACCGTCAGCGTGGGTCCCGGTGCCGATGAGCAGGCGCTCCGAAACGAGTTGGACAGGTACGCAGTTCGCTACGACATCACCCGATCCACAACTGACTGACCCGCCGGCGCGCCTATGGCAGGGCCGGCTCCGAGGAGTCGACGTGACCGTTGCTCGTGATGGTCAGGTTGTCTGGGCTGACCTCATAGCGTGCGCCGTCGGCCGGGTTGACCGCGACGAATCCGTTCCCGGAGGGCACCGCGGTGTCGATCTGGAGGTTGGCCCCGTCACGGAGCCGTTCGCCTCGGTAGGAGAAACTGTCCGGCCCGGTCTCACAGATCACCGCGAGCGAGGTTTCGGTGCGGATCATCACGGCCGGTGTACTACCGGCTTCGCACCGCGCCGTATGCCCGACGAAGCCCTGCGCATCGGTGCCGCTGGGCCGGTCCGTCTCCGTCGTGGTGGTCGTGGTCGTGGTGGTGGCGGGGGGTGATGCCGAATCGGACGGCCGGGGCGTCAGCGACGTCTCGGCGGTGGAGCCGTTGTCCCCGCCGCCGATCAGCACGGCCGCCAGCACCGCGGCGACGCCGAACAGCACCACGATGGCCACGGCCAGCATCAGGTGGGTGCGGCTGAACCTGGGTTTGCGTGGTGGCCGTGGTGGGGCCGGCGCGGGCGGCGCCGGTGGCGGGTAAGGGGTGTAGCCGGTGTGCTCGGGGTTGGGGTAGATCGAGGAGAACTCGCGGGTGCTCGGCGGCGGTGTGCTGCGCGGTGCGACGGGCGCGGGCGCCGGTGCGACGGCGGGCGGAGCTGCCGCTGCGGCCTGGGAGGCGGGATCCTCGGCGGCCTCGCGGGCGGCCTTGGCCAGGGCGCCCGCCGTCGGGAATCGAGCCGCCGGGTCCTTGGCCATCCCCCGCGCCACGACCTCGTCGAACGCCCTGGCGATCCCGCGCCGCATGATGCTCGGCCGGGGCGGCGGGGTGAACATGTGCGCGCTCATCAGCTGGCGCAAGTCGCCGGTCTCGAACGGCGGACGCCCGATCAGCGATTCGTGCAGCAGGCAGGTCAGCGCGTAGATGTCGGCCGGCGGCCCGACCGGCCCGCCGGAGAACCGCTCCGGGGCCATATAGGCGCTCGACCCGATCAGCACACCCGTCATCGTCACGCTGGCCTCGCCGCCGACGTGGGCGATGCCGAAGTCCACCAGGTAGGCGAAGTCGTCGGGGGTGAGCAGCACGTTCTCCGGCTTGATATCCCGATGCACCAGGCCGTCGGCGTGCGCGGCGTCCAGCGCGGCCGCGACCTGCGTGATGATCGACACCACCCGGCCGGGTCCGAGCGGTCCGCCGGTCCGCAACAGGTCCTTGATACTGGCGCCCTCGACCAGGCGCATATCGATGAACAGGACACCGTCGATCTCGCCGAAATCGTGGACCGGGATCACGTGCGGTTCCTGCAGGCGGGCCGCCACCCGGGATTCGCGGCGAAACCGCGCCTGGAAGCTCGGGTCGGCCGCGATCTCGGTCCGCAGCAACTTGACCGCGACCATCCGTTCCTTGACCGTGTCGTAGGCGCGGTACACCTCCCCCATACCGCCCACCCCGATCAGCGACCTCAGCTCATAGGGCCCGAACCGGGTGCCGAGGCGCGAGGCGCCGTTGGGCGAGGCCATTCCACGTCCTTTCAGGGTTCCAGCGGTGTATCGGTGACGAGGATAGATCCGTTTCAGTCCGGCCCCGTCAAACCGCCGGTCAGCCGCCGGCGAAGGCCGCGTGGATAGAAGGTACCGATGACCCGACGGTCGCGTCGTGGCACGCCGGGCGGCAGCCGTCAGCCGATTCCCGCGGAGTTCAGCTCATCGAAAGCCGCGGAGACTTTCCGCCGGTATTCTGCGACGCCAGCCAATTTGATCGACTCATATCCACGCACTTCTTGGGCGAGCGCGAGTAATTCTTGAATATCGAGGAAATTGTCCGGCGTGGCGCGCGGCACGGCCCGTTGGGTCAATTCCGCGAAATCGTCGATGAGCGTCCTCTCGACCCGGCGCACCTGGGCGTATCCGAACACATCCAGTGGTGTTCCCCGAAGCCGCCGCCCCGCCCGCAGCGCGTAGAACGCCGGCTTGAACCAGGCTCCCAATGTCAGCTTGTGCTTGAGGCCCATGGCACGAAGCACCGGCGGGTGCAGCTTGTAGGCGAATGTGGCGTCTTCGCCGAAAGCCTCTCGAACCGACCGCTCGAAGTTCGGGTCGAGATATAGTCGCGCAGTCTCGTATTCGTCCTTGTACGCCATCAATTTGAACATGGATTCGGTCGCCGTGGCGGTCAGCGTCCCAACGGCGCCGAGAACTCGTCGTTCCAGTTCGGCGGTATCGGCGACGAACGTCAGAAACTTCAGCGCGTAGGCCTGATTCTGGTATGCGATCAGCTCGGCGGCCAGGAATCCGACCCGGTCTTTGAGACCTTCGTCGATGTCGCCCAGCGCGTGGATCGCGGTTCGCACAGCCTGCGCCGTGCGAGTTCGGAGGCGGTCCGGGCGCGGGGGTTTCACGCCGCCCACCGACAGTGGATCGACGACATGCGCACGCCCCAGATGAAGGGCCCTGAGGTTTGCCGAAACAGCCACCCCGTTGAGTTCGACGGCTCTTTCCAGCCACGTCAGTGGGATCGGCAATGCCCCGGCCTGTACAGCCATCCCCACCAGGATCATGTTTGCCAACTGGTCGGACCCGAACTCTCGGTATGCGAGTGCTCGAGCGTCGGCGTAGACCGAATCGTCGGACCGGCTGGTCGAATCCAGCAGCCGACGAACGTCGGAGATCGACGGGAACGTGGTCGACGGTTTGAGAATCATCGGGCCGGTCGGCACCTTCGATGTCGAGATCACGGCCACGGTGCGCCGCTTCGACGTGACGGCCAGGTTCTTTTCGTCCGCTGCGACCAGCAGATCGCACCCGAGGTAGAGATCGCACTCACCCGCGGCGAGTTTGTTCGCGCCGGGGATCGGATCGGCCGAGAACTTGAGGTCCGACACCACCGCGCCACCCTTCTGGGCCAGACCAAGCTGGTCCAGGCCGCGCACCTGCCATCCAGCCAAAGTTCCTGCGGTGGCGATGATCTGGGAGGTCGTGACGACGCCGGTACCGCCGACTCCGGTGATCCGGACGTTGAACTCGGCCTCGTCGACCACCGATGCCGGATCCGGAAGGGCGGGTGGCGCCGCGGCGTTCCCACCCGGTGTGGACCGCCCTGGTCGTACCGCGACGAACGATGGGCAGTCACCGTCCAGGCACGAGTAATCCCTGTTGCACGAGGCTTGATCGATCCTGGTCTTGCGCCCGAAATCGGTTTCGACGGGCTGCACGGACATGCAGTTCGATTTCTGTCCGCAGTCACCGCATCCCTCGCACAGTCGTTCGTTGATGAACGCGCGGGTGGTGGGGTCGACCGCGAGCCCGCGCTTGCGTTTGCGACGAAGCTCGGTGGCGCACTCCTGATCGTGAATGAGTACTGTGACGCCCGCCGTCGCCGCCAGCTCTTCTTGGATCGGGATCAGCTCCGACCGGTCGAGCACCGCGACGCCGCGCGGTAGTGGAACCTTCCGGTACCGCTTCACGTCGTCGGTGGTGATGACGATCCGGGTGACGCCTTCGGCCAGCAGTTCCTGGACGATGTGAGGTACCGACATCTTCCCTACCACCCGTTGGCCCCCGGTCATGGCGACGGCGTCGTTGTAGAGCAACTTGTAGGTGATGTTGACCCCGGATGCGACGGCGGCTCGGACGGCGAGGCTCCCGGAGTGATGAAAGGTGCCGTCACCGAGATTCTGGAACAGGTGCTGTTCGGTCACAAACGGCGCCATACCGATCCACGGGGCTCCTTCTCCTCCCATCTGGCAAAGACTCGCGATCTGGCCTACCCGCTCTTGCGGCATCATGGTCGCGATGGCGTGACAGCCGATTCCGGCGCCGACGAGAGAGCCGTCGGGAACGACGGTCGACCGGTTGTGCGGACAGCCCGAACAGAAGTACGGCGTCCGGGTCAGCAGCGGCAGCTCGATGCGGCCCGCGGATTTCTGGTCGACGGCGTCGAACGACAGATTCCCGATCTGGCTCGCCGAAAGGACTTTTCGAATCCGCTGCCCGATCTTGTCGGCGAGGATCTCCGGTGGCAGATCGGAATTCGCGCGCAGAAATTGGCGGGCGTGCTCATCACGTTTGCCGAGAACACGTGGGGCATCGCGGCGCCCGTACAACGCGTCTTTGACCGCCAACTCGATGAATGCGCGTTTCTCTTCGACGACGAGCACTTCATCCAGGTCTGCGCAGAACGTCTGGACGGTTTGATGGTCCAGCGGATGGATGGCACCCAGCTTGAGAATACGAATGCCCGAATGCATCAGCTGGGACTCGCCGACGCCGAGGCGCGCGAGCGCTTGCAGAGTGTCGCGGAACGTCGCTCCCGCGGTGATGATGCCCAGTTTCGCGTCGGGGTCGCCGATCGTTCTGTTCAGGTCATTGGCGGCTACATATCTACGCACCAATTCCATCCGGTCGTAACAGGCACTCTGTTCGAGGTTGCCGAGAGTCGGTTGGAGAAACTGTGCGGAGACCGAGTGCCGGAAATCGACTCCGTCGATCTCACGGCTGGGAGTCCGCACCGAGACGCGACCGCCGTCGAATCGGACCGTCGCCGACCCGTCCACGACATTGGTCGCGAGTTTCATTCCCACCCACAGCCCGCTGAAGCGGGACATGGCAATTCCGTGCAGGCCGAAATCGAGCACTTCCTGGGGATCCGAGGGGACGAGTACCGGAAGCCCGAGTTCGGCCATCGCCGACTCGGAACCGCTGGGCACGGTCGACGATTTGGCGATCGAATCGTCACCCACCAGGACCAGCGCTCCACCGTTTTCGGCGGCCCCACCGAGATTGGCGTGTCGCAGGGCGTCGGTCGCCCGATCCAGACCGGGAGCCTTGCCGTACCAGATGCCGACCACACCGTCGTATTCACAGCTTGGCGATGCCGAAGCCAGCTGCGATCCCTGGACGGCGTTCGCGGCCAGCTCTTCGTTGACCGCGGGACGAAACACCACCGAATGCCCGTCGAGCAACTCCTGCTGCCGTGCCAACTCGAGGTCGTAGCCGGCCAGCGGGGAGCCTTCGTAGCCGCTGATCAGAACCCCGACCCGCAGGCCGGCCGCGGCGTCCCGGCGGCTCTGTTCCAGGGGGATCCGAACCAGGGCCTGCAAACCGGTCAGAAACAACTCGCCGTCGGCCAGGGTGTATCGGTCACCGAGGTCGAACTCTCGTGAGCGCAGTTCGGTCACTGGTGCCTCCTAGATGACGGACATCCGACGCCTTCACTCTCACTATGTTGAACGTCAAAGTCGCCCAAATACCTCACGGAACGACGTCGAAGGCGGGGAGTACGAGATCGAACGGCTCTACCGCGAAGCGGCTTTCATGCTGATCGGGGAAGGCACATCCGACATCCAGAAGATGATCATCGGCCGGTCACCGCTCAACGGCCACCGCGCCACATAACCTTCGCGAATTGTCAGCCGAACGACGAGTGCGGTGCGCCGATGCCCGAGTCGATCTGCGCCGGACCGGCGGCCGACGGGGCGACCGGGAAGTCGAAGATGGCGGTGGGGATGTACACCGTGGCACAGGAATTGGGGATGTCCACCACGCCCGACAGCCTGCCTTCGATCGGCGCCGCGCCGAGCAGGAGATACGCCTGCTCCGGGCTGTAGCCGAATTTGGTCAGGTAGTCGATCGCATGCAGGCAGGCCCGCTGGTAGGACAGGTGCGAGTCCAGATAGCGCTGTTCGCCGTCGAGGGTGACCGACGTGCCCGAGAACGCCAGCCACTCCGAATATTGCGGATCGGTGTTGCCGGGCATGAATATCGCGTTCTCGCTCACCCCGTAGGTGTCCATCCCGCCCGGAATCACGTCCACCCGCAGATCGATGAACCCGCCCATCTCGATCGCACCGCAGAACGTGATCTCACCGTCGCCCTGGGAGAAGTGCAGATCGCCGACCGACAGGTTGGCCCCGTCGACGAACACCGGATAGAACACCCGGCTGCCCTTGGTGAAGTTCTTGATGTCCTGGTTGCCGCCGTTCTCCCGCGGCGGTGCGGTGCGGGCCGCCTCGGCGGCCGCCGTGGTGAACGCATCGCCGGTCAGGCCGCCCAGGATCGCATCACGCGGCTCGGGCGGCAGCGCCAGCGGCGGCACCCGGTCGGGGTCGGTCGCGATCAGCGCGGCCTCGCGGGTGTTCCACGTCGCGAGCAGCCCCGCCGACGGTGCCGTGCCCATCAGCCCGGGGTGCACGATCCCGGTGAACTCGACGCCGGGCACGTGCCGCGACGTCGCGTGCTGGCCGGAGAAATCCCAGATCGCCTTGTAGGCGTCGGGGAACTGCTCGGTGAGGAACCCACCGCCGTTGCGGGTCGGGAAGATGCCGGTGTAACCCCAGCCCTGACCGGCCAGCGGGCCGGAGTCCTCCTGCGGGATGGGGCCGACGTCGAGGATGTCCACGATCAGCAGGTCACCGGGTTTGGCGCCCTCGACCGCGATCGGGCCGGACAACACGTGCACCGTGGTCAACGGTGCGTTGAGGATGTCGTCGGCGGAATCGTCGTTGACGATCGCGCCGTCGAACCACTCCCGGCAGTGCACCCGGAACGAGTCGCCCTTCTTGACCGTCACGGCCGCCGGAATGTCCGGATGCCACCGGTTGTGGCCCAGCTTGTCCTGATCGGTGAACTTCTTGGTCGAATCGAGTCCGAACACGACCTCGGGCATGAGTCCTCCTTCAGGGCTTCAGGGGCGGGGCAGCTTCTGGTGCAGCGGGTTGGCGGTGACGCGGCGTCGCCCGGGTGAGGCCGGCGGGCCGGTCACCACGGCCGGGCGATCGGCGCTCGCCCGCGTCGCATCCTGCAGTGTCATGGCCGCGCCGGTGCGGCCGAGGTTCGGGGCGCCGATCCTCCGGCGCGCCACACCCAGGCAGATCGGGCATTCGATCGTGTCGGGACGGGCATCCATCGGATACCGCCGCGCGGTGGTACCACAGCCTGATTCACACCGAAATACGTAGAGAACCAACAGGTCTCCTCACAATCTCCACGCGGTGACGACATATGCAACACTACCCATGAATGCCGGTGTCGGCGCGGTGGTTGCGAAAAACAGATACTCGCAGGGCCCGATGAACGACGTGACATACGCGCCGGCCGGCACCGGTCTCGTGGTGATCGACCCCCTACAACGACTTCATCTCCGAAGGCGGCACGGTGTGGGACCGGCTGAAACCGTCGCGGAGGGCGAGCCCGGTGACATTGTCGCCCAAGAGCATTGGTGTTCGAGTGGGTTCGCCAACACCGATGTCGACCTGCTGCTCAAACGGCGCGGCATCCGTCGGCTCATCGTCATCGGCCTGAGGGTCGCCGCGTTGCGGTAACTTCACGCACACGTGTCGACGAACCCAGGAGTCGGTGCCCGTGAACGATCTGAAGCCGTTCGAATCCTCGATCGACTGGGGCGGTGAGCTTTGGCATTCCCTGGTGTGGCTCGCCGAAGCCTGGGTGATCGCCGCGGTGTGCACCTTCGCCGTGCTGACCGTCCTGGCCAAGTACACCCGGTGGGGCCGTCAGTTCTGGACCGTCACCGGCGCCTACTTCACCGGACGGCACAGCGTCCGGGTCTGGCTGGTGCTGGGCGCGATGCTGCTGTCGGTCATCGTCGGCGTGCGGCTTTCGGTGCTGTTCAGCTACCAGAGCAACGATCTCTACTCGGCGGCCCAGATCGCCGTGCAGGGATTCGCCACCGGCGATCAGGCCGTGAAAGATTCTGGCGTGCGCGGGTTTTGGGTATCCCTGCTGATCTTCTCGCTGTTGGCCGCGATCCTGGTCAGCCGGGTCCTTGTCGATCTGTTCATGACCCAGCGGTTCATGCTGGCCTGGCGGACCTGGTTGACCGACCGGCTCACCGGTGACTGGCTCGACGGCCGCGCCTACTACCGCAGCCGGTTCATCGACGGAACCATCGACAACCCGGATCAGCGCATCCAGTCCGATATCGACGTGTTCACCGCGCTGTCCGGCCCGCAGCCCAACACCCCGCACCAGACCAGCAACGGCACCCTGCCCTTCGGGGCCATCTCGTCGATCGTCTCGGTGATCTCGTTCACCTCGATCCTGTGGAACCTGTCCGGCGATCTGACCGTGTTCGGCGTCCAGATCCCGCGCGCGATGTTCTGGTCGGTGTTCGTCTACGTGGCGTTCGCGACCGTCATCGCCTTCGCGCTCGGCCGCCCGCTGATCCGGCTGTCGTTCAACAACGAGAAGTTCAACGCCGCCTTCCGCTACGCACTGGTGCGGCTGCGCGACGCCGCCGAGGCCGTGGCGTTCTACCGCGGCGAGCAGGCCGAACGCCGCGGACTGCGGGAGTGGTTCGCACCCGTCGTCTCCAACTACAAGCGCTTCGTCAACCGCACCATCGTGTTCACCGGCTGGAACCTGTCGATGAACCACATCATCATCCCGCTGCCGTGGTTACTGCAGGCACCGCGGCTGTTCGCCGGACAGATCCAGCTCGGCGCGGTCACCCAGTCGGTGACCGCTTTCGGCGCCATCCAGGATGCCCTGTCGTTCTTCCGCAACTCCTACGACACGTTCGCCGGCTACCGCGCGGCGATCATGCGGCTACACGGCCTGGTGACCGCGAACGCACAGAGCCGCGAGCTTCCGAAAATCGCCGTCGCAGGCACCGCCGGGGCGGGCGTGATCGAACTCGACGATGTCGAGGTACGCAGCCCGGCGGGCGAACGACTCGTCAGCGGGCTGAACCTGAACCTGCGCGCGGGCAACGCGCTGATCATCACCGGTGAATCGGGCACCGGGAAGACCACGCTGCTGCGCAGCCTGGCGCAGCTGTGGCCCTATGCCTCCGGGACGATGCACTGCCCGCTCGGTGACAACGAGATGCTGTTCCTCTCGCAACTGCCCTACGTTCCGCTCGGCGATCTGCGCACCGTGGCGTCCTATCCACGCGAACCGGGCGACATCGACGACCGGCAGATCAAGGACGCACTGCTGGCCGTGGCGCTGCCGCGCTACGCCGACCGGCTCGATGAGGTCAACGACTGGGCCAAGGTGCTCTCCCCCGGCGAGCAGCAGCGCGTCGCGTTCGCCCGGGTGCTGTTGACCAAGCCGCGGGCGGTCTTCCTGGACGAGGCCACGTCGGCGTTGGACGAACCGCTGGAATTCATGATCTACGCGCTGGTGCGCCGCGAACTGCCCGAAACGGTGCTCGTCAGCGTCACCCACCGCAGCACCGTCGACAAGCATCACGAACAGCGGCTGGAACTGCTCGGCGACGGCGACTGGCGACTGGGACGGATCGACGACGTCGAGCCGGTTGGCGTGTGACCGACGCGTTCATTGGCCAAGATGGCTGTCATGGACCACATCACCTTCATTCCGACCGCCGAGCAGATGCACTACACGTTCGGCGGTGCCCAGCCCGTCATGCGGGTCAAACCGGGCACGGTGCTGACGTTGTGGGCCGAGGACGCCTTCGGCGGCCGCATCACCAGCGTGGACGCGGTGGCGAGCACGGCACTCGACAGCGAGGACCTCAATCCGCAGACCGGTCCGTTCTGGATCGAAGGCGCCGAGCCCGGCGACACCCTGGCCATCCACCTGGTCGACCTCACGCCGGCGCGCAGCTGGGGCGCCTCCAGCCTGATCCCGTTCTTCGGGGGTCTCACCAGCGTCCCGGTCAGCCCGACGCTGCAGGACGCCCTCCCGGAACGGACCTGGATCTACGAATACGATGCGGCCGCGGGCACGGTCGGATTCTCGGCGCGGGGCAGCAACTTCGAGCTGGCGTTGCCGGCCAACCCGATGCTCGGCACCGTCGGGGTGGCCCCCGCGCGCCGCGAGGTGCGCACCTCGCTGGTACCCGACGCGTTCGGCGGCAACATGGACACCCCGGACATGACCGCGGGCGCCACCTGCTATCTGCGGGTCAACGTCGAGGGGGCGTTGTTCTCGCTCGGCGACGGGCACTACCGGCAGGGCGAAGGCGAGTCCTGCGGCACCGCGGTGGAGGGCGCGATGAACGTGACCGCGATCGTCGAACTCATCAAGGGCGGCGGGCCGGCCTGGCCGCGGTTGGAGACCGACACCCATCTGGCCACGATCGGTTCGGGACGCCCACTGGAGGAGGCGTGGCGCGCCGGCCAGGTCGAGATGATCGGATGGCTGGGCGAACTCTACGGACTGGACCGCCTCGACGCCTACCAGCTGCTGACCCAGATCTCGCTGAATCCGATCGCCAACGTCGTCGACGCCAATTACAGCTCGGTCACCAAGATCGACAAACGGCTCCTGCCCGCCGCGGCCGCCTACGGCGGGATTCACGGTGAACTGCGCGCCGCGGCAAAAGCTCTCGGCACCATCTCCTACTGATCGGAAAGAGACATCTATGGATCTCGGATTGACGGGCAAACGCTTCGCGGTCACCGGCGGTACGCGCGGGATCGGCCGGGCGATCGTCGAGGGACTGTTGGCCGAGGGCGCCGCGGTCGCGTTCTGCGCACGCAACGCCGACGCGGTCACCGACGCTCAGACCGAGCTCACCGCGGGCGGCGCCACCGCGATCGGCAGCGCTGTGGACGTGGGCGACTCCGCGGCGGTGGCCCGGTGGGTCGCGACGGCCGCCGACACGCTCGGCGGTCTGGACGGTGTGGTCGCGAATGTGAGCGCACTGGCGATCGCGGAAAGCGCCGAGAGCTGGCGCGCCAGCTTCGAGGTCGACCTGATGGGCACGGTGGGTCTGGTCGACGCGGCGCTGCCGCACCTGCTGGCGAGCGACGCCGGATCGATCGTCACGATCGCGAGCGTGTCGGGGCGGGAGATCGATTTCGCGGCAGGCCCGTACGGGACGTTCAAGGCCGCGCTCATCCATTACACGCAGGGCCTGGCCTACAACTACGCCGGCAAGGGCGTGCGGGCCAATTCGGTGAGCCCGGGCAATACCTACTTCCCCGGCGGGGTGTGGGCCACGGCCGAGAAGAACAACCCGGACCTGTTCGCGTCGGCCCTCGCGCTCAACCCGACCGGCCGGATGGCCACCCCGCAGGAGGTGGCCACCGCCGCCGTGTTCCTGAGCAGCCCGGCAGCCGGCTTCATCACCGGCACCAACCTGGTGGTCGACGGCGCGTTGACCCGCGGGGTGCAATTCTGATCGACCGCTGACGGGAGGCTGGCGGCCATTTCCCCGGCCCGATCTGGTAAGCAGGAAAGACGCACGCGGAACCGACTCATAGCCCTGTCGCGCCGCTCCAACCGACCACCAAAGGTTCCTGATGGCCGATTCCACCGACAGTCCCGCTGCGCCGACCAGCTCGCACTCCGGGATCGCTCGATGGATCCGCCGGCTGGCGATCCCCATCATCGTCGCCTGGATCGGGCTGATCGTCGTGCTGAGCATGGCCGTCCCCCAGCTTGAGGTGGTCGGTCAGATGCGGTCGGTGTCGATGAGCCCCAGCGACGCGCCTTCGGTGATCGCGATGAAGCGGGTCGGCAAGGTGTTCGACGAGTTCCACTCGGACAGCTCCGCGATGATCGTGCTGGAGAGCGACAGGCCGCTCGGCGCCGACGCGCACCACTTCTACAACGACATGGTCGACAAGCTCGAAGCCGACACCAAGCATGTCGAGCACGTCCAGGACTTCTGGGGTGATCCGCTCACCGAGGCCGGCGCCCAGAGCAATGACGGCCGAGCCACCTATGTGCAGGTCTATCTCGCCGGCAATATGGGTGAGGCACTGGCCAACGAGTCGGTTCAGGCGGTCCAGGAGCTGGTCGAGAGTCTGCAACCACCGCCGGGTCTCAAGGTGTACGTGACCGGCGGCTCGGCCCTGGCCAACGATCAGCAGCTGGCCGGCGACCGCAGCGTGCAGATCATCGAGATGGTCACCTTCGCGGTGATCATCACCATGCTGCTGCTGGTGTACCGGTCGATCATCACGGTGCTCATCACGCTGTTCCTGGTGGTGGTCTGCCTGTCCGCGGCGCGCGGGGTGGTCGCCTTCCTCGGCTTCTACGATCTGATCGGGCTGTCCACGTTCGCCACCCAGCTGCTGGTGACGCTGGCGATCGCGGCCTCGACCGACTACGCCATATTCCTGATCGGGCGATATCAGGAGGCCAGAACGGTCGGCGAAGACCGCGAACAGGCCTACTACACGATGTTCCACGGCACCGCCCATGTGGTGCTCGGGTCGGGTATGACGATCGCCGGTGCGACGCTGTGCCTGCATTTCACCCGGCTGCCCTATTTCCAGACGCTGGGCATTCCGATGGCGGTCGGCATGGTGGTCGCGGTGCTGGCCGCACTCACGCTCGGGCCTGCGGTGATCACGGTGGCCAGCCGATTCGGCAAGATCCTCGAGCCGAAGCGTGCGATGCGGATCCGGGGCTGGCGCCGGCTGGGGGCTTTCGTGGTCCGCTGGCCCGGACCGGTCCTGTTGAGCACCATCCTGCTGTCGTTGATCGGGCTGCTCACGCTGCCCGGCTACCGGACCAACTACAACGACCGCAACTACCTGCCCCCCGACCTGCCGGCCCAGCAGGGCTTCGCGGCCGCCGAGCGGCACTTCTCGCCCGCCAAGATGAATCCCGAGCTGCTGCTCATCGAAACCGACCACGACGTGCGCAACTCGGCGGACTTTCTGGTGATCGACAAGATCGCCAAGGCGGTCTTCGGTGTGCCCGGTATCGGCAGCGTCCAGGCCATCACGCGACCGCAGGGCGAGCCGCTCGACTTCAGCACGATCCCGGCCCAGATGAGCATGGGCGGGGTCAACCAGACGATGAACCGCAAGTACCAGATGGACCGCGCGGACGACATGCTGGTGCAGGGCGACGAGATGCAGAAGACCATCGACCTGATGACCCGGATGATCGGGCAGATGCAGGAGATGGCCGGGATCACCCACAGCATGGTGGGCAAGATGGACACGATGGTCGCCGACGTGGCCGAGCTACGGGATCAGATCGCGGATTTCGACGACTTCCTGCGACCGATCCGCAACTACCTGTACTGGGAACCGCACTGTTACGACATTCCGATGTGCCAGTCGTTCCGGGCGGTGTTCGACGCCCTGGACGGGGTCGACACGATGACCCAGAGCATCCAGGAAATGATGCCCGACATGCACAGACTCGATCAGCTGATGCCGCAGATGGCGACCATGATGCTGCCGCAGATCGAGACCATGAAAAAGATGAAGACCATGATGCTGACGATGTATCAGACCCAGAAGGGTCAGCAGGAGCAGCAGGCCGCGATGTCGGACAACCAGACCGCCATGGGTAAGGCGTTCAACGACGCCAAGAACGACGACACGTTCTACCTGCCGCCGGAGACGTTCAACAACAAGGACTTCAAACGCGGGATGAAGAGCTTCGTCTCACCGGACGGAAAAGCGGTGCGGTTCATGATCTCCCACGAGGGTGACCCGCTGACCCCGGACGGCATCAAGCTCATCGACGGGATCAAACTGGCCGCCAAGGAGGCCATGAAGAACACCCCGTGGGAGGGGTCGAAGATCTACCTCGCCGGCACCGCGGCAACCTACAAGGACATGCAGGACGGCAACAACTACGACCTGATCATCGCCGGGATCTCGGCACTGTGCCTGATCTTCATCATCATGCTGCTGATCACCCGCAGCGTGGTGGCCGCGGCCGTGATCGTCGGCACCGTGCTGGTGTCGCTCGGGGCGTCGTTCGGATTGTCGATCCTGGTGTGGCAGCACCTCATCGGGATCGAGCTGCACTTCATGGTGATGGCGATGGCGGTAATCGTGCTGCTCGCCGTCGGCGCCGACTACAACCTGCTGCTGATCGCCCGGCTCAAGGAAGAGCTGCCCGCAGGCATCAACACCGGCATCATCCGGGCCATGGGCGGCAGCGGGTCCGTGGTGACCGCGGCCGGTCTGGTGTTCGCGTTCACCATGATGTCGATGGTGGTCAGCGAGATGACGGTGGTCGCCCAGGTCGGTTCGACGATCGGGCTGGGTCTGCTGTTCGACACCCTGGTGATCCGGTCGTTCATGACGCCGTCGATCGCGGCGCTGATGGGCCGCTGGTTCTGGTGGCCGCAGATGGTGCGCCAACGCCCGGCCCGCGGCGTGGTGGCCCGGGCCATGGAGCGTGACCGCCTGGCCGGACGCCGGTAGCGCTACAGGCTGCGCGCCGCGGCCACGCTCACCACACCGTCGGTGCTGGTGTGTACCTGGCCGTCGATGCGGTACACCTCGCGCAGCATCGCCTCGGTGATCGTGGCGCCCGGATCCCCGGCCGAATGCACCGCGCCGTCACTCAATACGACGATCCGGTCGGCGAACCGCGCGGCGAGGCCGAGATCGTGCACGGTGATCATCACGACCGCGGGCTGCTCCCGGGCGATCCGCCGGACCAGCGCGAGCAGCTGAAGTTGGTTACGCAGATCCAGGCTGCTGGTGGGTTCGTCGAGCAGCATCACCGCGGGCCTGCGGATCATCGCCTGGGCCAGGCTGACCAGCTGCCGCTGGCCCCCGGACAGGTCGGAGATCGCCCGGGTGGACATCTCGTCGAGATCCAGCTCGGCGAGTACCCGGCCGATCTCGTCGAGCGCGGCCGGGCTCGGGCGCCCCTTCAACCGGCCCTGGCGGGCCAGCAGCACCGCCTCGAACACGGTGATCGAGCTGGGCGGCGGCGGATCCTGCGGGGTGTAGAGGATGCGTTCGGTGGGCTTGGCGGCCCGGTCGCCGCCGATCTCGACGCGGCCGCTGCCGCGGTGGATGCCGGCGATGCGTTTGAGCAGCGTGGACTTGCCCGCCGCGTTAGGCCCGACCACCGCGGTCACCTCGCCGGGCCGCATCGTCGGCAGGCTGACATCACGCAGCACCCGCGCGTCGCCGTAGCCGAAGGCCAGGTCACTGACTTTGAGACCGTCGAGATCTAACCCCATAGCCGTCGCGTCCTCGTCAGGATCAGCACCAGGAACAAGGGCACGCCGACGATCGAGGTGATGATTCCGACCGGGATGATCACCCCGGGGACGATCAGCTTGCTGGCCAGCGACGCCCCACACAGCAGCGCCGCACCGCACAGCGCGGCGGCGGGCAGGAAGTGACGCTGGTTCTCCCCCACCAGCATTCGGGCGGCGTGCGGGCCCACCAGCCCGACGAACCCGATCGTGCCCGCAACCGCGACGGCGGTGGCCGCCAGCAGCGAGACCCCGACGAGCACCAGCACGCGGGTCCGCTCGACGTTGACCCCCAGCGCCTGCGCCCGCTCGTCGCCCAGCCGAAACGTGGTCAGGGTCCACGCCGCCCGCAGAAACACCGGGGTGATGATCGCCAGGCCCACGGCCAGGACCGCCACCTGTTGCCAGTTGGCGCGGCCCAGGCTGCCCAGGGTCCAGAACACCACCTGTTGCAGCTGGGCATCGGAAGCGATGTACTGCAGCAGCGACAGCAGCGCGGTGAACAGGAACACCATGGCGATTCCCAGCAGGATCATGCTCTCGGCGCTGGCCCCGCGCAGGCTGCTGAAGCCGAGGATGACCGCGCACGCGATCATGGCGAAAACCCATGCGCTGCCTGCTGTCCCGAACATCGAAGCGGCCGAGCCACCGACGACGACACTGAGCGCGGCGCCGAATCCGGCGGCGGCCGAGATGCCGAGGGTGTACGGCTCGGCCAGTGGGTTGTTGAGGATGGTCTGCATCTGCACACCCGCGATCGCCAGGGCCGCACCCACAAGCACGCCGACCACCGACATCGGCATCCGGATGTTCCAGACGATCTGCTGCAGGGTATCGGGGGCCGCCCACGGAGTGAAGACGCCCCGCAGCAGCTGGCCGGGGCTCAGGCCGCTGCCGCCGACCCCGACATCCGCCACGAACAGCACCGCGGTCAGCACGAACAGGCACAGCACGACCACGCGCCTGCGGGCGACCATCGACTGGTAGGCGCGGGTGGCGCCGGCGGCGCGGTCGGCCCGCGTGGCGGTAGTCACGTCAGCCCGGTCCAGAACACCCCGGTGGGCTGGATCGGAAGGAACTTCTCGTGCAGTTCACGCAGGCCGGCGTCGGGATCGATGTCGGCGAACAGGTCCGGGTGCATCCACTTGGCGAACCACTGGACCGCCAGGAAGTTGTATGGCGAATCGTAGAAGTGATGCCAGACCGCGTAGGTGCGGCGATCCTTGACCGCCCCGAGGTTGGCGAACCCGGCCTGGCGGTCGACGACGGCGCGCAGCTGAGATCGGGCCTGTTCGGCGGTCTCGTCATATCCCAGCGGCACGAAGCTGCCCGGCTCGGCGGGGGTGTCCGGCGACCAGTTGGCGCCGGTGGCGATGACGACGGCGGGGTTGCTGGTCAGCACCGCCTCCGGCGAGAGGCTGCCCTGCTGCCCGGGCAGCATGTCGTCGGCGAGATTCGTTCCGCCCGAATAGGTCACGAGCGACGCCAGATTCGATTTGGCGAACGACGAGCAGCAGTCGAAATAGCCGGGGGCACGCCACAGGAAGGTGGGGGTCCGCGGCGCCTTCGCGGTGTCGAGCCTGCCGCGCACGTCCGCCATCGCGGCCCGGTAGTAGGAGACGAAATCGGCGGCCTCGCGGTCCCGTCCCATCAGCTTGCCCATGAGCTCGATGCTCGGCGCGGTGTTCTTGAGCGGGTCGACGAAGTAGTCGACGACCACGGTCGGGATGCCTGCGCGGTCGAGCTGCTCGATTGTGCCCGCATCCTGCGCCGCGTCGAACGACGACGCGCTGACGACGAACACGTCGGGTTGCAGCGAGATCGCCTGCTCCACCGAGAATGAGCCGTCCCAGAGATCGCCGGTCTTGGGGATGTCGGCGATCTGCGGGAACTTCTTCTCATACGCCGCCAGCGTGCCGGGATCGTTCTGCTCGAGATCGCTGGGCCAGCCGACGATCCGGTCCGTCGGGTTGTCCTTGTTGAGCATCGCGGTGGTGTAGAGCATGCGGGCCCCGTCGACCAGGATGCGCGCCGAGGGCGCCTTGATCGTGACCTGCCTGCCCAGCACATCGGTGACGGTCGTCTCGGGCCCGCTGCTCCGGGTGGATTGCGGATCCGGCGTGCTGTCTGCCCCGCATCCGGCGGCCGCCACGACGAGCGCGAACAGCGTCAGAACCGCCGCGGTCCGGCGGGCACGAAGCTTCACGGGCAGCACCACCTCGGGACGTCGTCGGCGACAAGCCGGATAGGAAACGCTTGCCTAACTCACCATCGCCGCACAGGTTACCTATAGGCCGAACCGGTCCGGGGAGAACCTGTCCAACCGGATATCGCAGGCGCCGTCGAGGGCGAGGTCGGCGGCGATGTCGCCGATCCCGGACGCGTGTTTGAACCCGTGGCCGGAGAACCCGCCGGTGAGCACGAGGTGCGGTGCCCGCTCGGTGGTGCCGACGACGAAATCGAGGTCGGGCGTCTTGGCGTTCATGCAGGGCCAGCCCGCGACCACCTTCGGTGTCAGCGCCGGGAACGCCCGCCGGCAGAACTCCTCGGCCGGAGCCGTGTCGCGGTGGTCGAGGGGGTGGCCGTTGTCCTCGGGGCGGTCCAGCCACGGTTTGTTGGCGGTCGGCCCGGCGCCGAGTTTGACACCCGTCCCGTCGACATCGGGCACCCCCCAGCCGTCGACGTCGCCGCTCTTGCGGATGAAGGCCGGGAACCGCCGGTAGCCGTACCCATCGGGATCGGCCGGGGCGAAGAACAACGCCGACGACCGTTGCACCCGCACCGGCAGCCCGAGACCGGGAATCAGGTCGTCGAACCAGGCGCCGGTCGCGACGACCGCCCGTTTCGCCCGCAGGGTCCCGGTCGAGGTGTCGATGCGGACGCCGTCGTCATCGGAGCCCAATCCGGTGACGGTGGTCTCGAAGTGCAATCGGGCTCCCGCGTTCTCGGCGAGTCCGATCGCGGCCAGGATCGACGCCTCCGGATCGAGCAGCCCGGCGCCGGCCTCGAACACCGCGACATCGCCGTCGATCGTCGCGTGCTGCGGATACCGCTCGGCGAGTTCCTCGGGTTCGAGGAGTTCCTGCTCGAACCCGCCCGCGGCGCCTGCGGCGAGCGCGTCACCGATCAGCTCGCCGTCGCGTGGACCGATGTAGAGCGCCCCGGCCGGACGGAAAACCGTTGCACCGGAGTCCTTCTCCAGCCGCCGCCACAGGCCTTTGGCGCGCGCCACGATGGGCAGATAATCCACGCCTTCGAAGATGGTCTCGCGGAAGATGCGTGACCCGCCGTGCGAGGACCCGAGCCGGTGCGCGGGCGTGAACTGCTCGATACCCACCACACTCGCCCCGCGCGATGCGCAGCGCCATGCCGTCATCGCGCCCATCGCACCGAGACCGAGCACGGCCACGTCGTACATCAGATCACCCCCCTCGACGTCAACCGACGGTAGCGCGCGGCGGGTTCGCCGAGACCGTCACCTGGTTGCGATGGGAACCAGCGGCACGACGTTCGCGTCAATTCGGCCCGGACGCCGCGACCCCGATTGATACCGTGCGGCGAGACGAACGGGGACGCCGATGATGCAGCACAGCAAATCCTGGATGGTCGCGGCGGTCGCGTTCGCCATGGCCGCGTCGGCGTGCAGTTCCACCACCCAGACCGCCGAGGCCACGCCGACCACGCCGGCCGCCGCGCCGCCGGCATCGCTGGTACCCGCGCCGGCGGACACCCAACAGACCAACGGCCCCGACGACATCGCCGACGGCGGCACCCACCTGCACTACCAGGTCAATGGTTCGCCGGGCGAGGTGATGAGCGCCTACCGGTCCGCGCTGGAAGGTGCGGGCTGGTCGATGACCACCATCGTCACCTCGGGTGGCGGCGGCGGGGGTGGGGCCACCTACACCGGGACCCACGGCGACGCCTACGGGGTCTTCGACGGTGGCGGCTATCAGAACACCACCTACATCGACGTGTGCACCTGGGCGGCAAAGCCGGCGAATCCGAACTGCACGCGCGGGGACCGGTAACAACCCGCAGCGGACGGGCGCCCGGGATCGGTGGCCAGGGACGGCTCAGAACGATTGCCGAGGCCCGGCAGTCAACCGTGCCCGGCAGCCCACGGACCGGTGACCGGGCAGCAGGTTTCCTCGCCGCGACCCGCCGAGATACCAACGCGCCTAACGTCTTGCGTGTGATCCGCGCGCCACGGCATCCGGAGGTTCTAGTCTTGAGGGCATGTCGGACCAGCGTCCACGGTCCAGGGACACCGTTGCCAAGCTGGCCATGCATTGTGTGCTGGCCGGGTTGCTCGCAGCGGCGTTGATGTTCCCGGTCGCCGGCGGCGTCGGGTCGTTGACGATGCGACTGTCCGACGGGGTCGCGCAGGACTCGTCGCAGGTGCTGCAGGGCGAGGCGCCCATCGTCACCACCATGGTCGACGCCGAGGGCACGCCCATCGCCTGGCTCTACGAGCAGCGTCGATGGGTGGTACCCAGCGACCGGATCGCCGACACCATGAAACTCGCGATCGTCTCGATCGAGGACAAACGCTTCACCGAGCACAATGGTGTGGACATGCAGGGGACGCTGAACGGGTTCATCGGCTATCTGCGGGGAATCAAACAGGTCCGCGGCGGTTCGACGCTCGAGCAGCAGTACGTCAAGAACTACAACCTTCTGGTCAAGGCGCAGACCGACGCCGAACGGCGGGCCGCGGTCGAGGTCAGCCCCGCCCGCAAGCTGCGCGAGATCCGGATCGCCCTGGCACTGGACAAGGCGCTGTCCAAAAGCGAGATCCTGGCCCGCTACCTGAACCTGGTGTCATTCGGCAACGGCTCGTTCGGCGTACAGGACGCGGCGCGCACCTATTTCGGGATCGACGCCGCGCAGCTCAACTGGCAGCAGGCCGCCCTGCTGGCCGGTGTGGTGCGGTCCACCAGCGCGCTCGACCCGTACACCAACCCCGACGGCGCGCTGGAGCGGCGCAACACCGTGCTCGACACCATGATCGACTATCTGCCCGACCGGGCCGATGAACTGCGCGCCGCGAAGGCGACCCCGCTGGGTGTGCTCCCGCACGCCGACCCGCTGCCGCAGGGCTGCATCAGCGCCGGCGATCGGGCCTTCTTCTGCGAGTACGTCCTGCAGTACCTGCAGCGCGCGGGCCTGAGCCCCGAGGAGGTCGCGCGCAACGGCTATTTGATCCGCACCTCCCTCGACCCGAAGGTGCAGGACAACGTCAAATCGGCGGTCGACCGGTTTGCGAACCCCGGCACCAACGGTGTCGCCAGCGTGATGAGCGTGATCCGGCCCGGCAAGGATGCGCACCGGCTGCTGGCGATGGCCGACAACCGCACCTACGGGCTCGATCTGGACGCCGACCAGACCATGCAACCGCAGCCCTTCTCACTGGTCGGCGACGGTGCCGGGTCGATATTCAAGATCTTCACCACGGCCGCCGCGCTCGAGATGGGGATGGGCATCAACACCCGGCTCGATGTCCCGCAGATGTTTCTGGGCAAGGGTCTCGGCAGCAGCGAAACCCCCGGATGCCCGAAAGAGACCTGGTGCGTGCGCAACGTCAGTTCCTACCCCAGCCCGATGAGCGTCACCGACGCGCTGGCCAAGTCGCCCAATACCGCATTCGCCAAACTCATCTCACAGATCGGAGTGCCGCACGCGGTGGATATGGCGGTTCGGCTGGGGCTGCGGTCCTACGCCGAGCCGGGTAGTGCCCGCGCGTACACGTCCGACCCCGAGGAGAGCATCGCCGATTACGTCAAACGGCAGAACATCGGATCCTTCACCCTGGGGCCACTCGAGCTCAATGCGTTGGAGCTGGCCAATGTCGGCGCGACGCTGGCCTCTGGCGGCATGTGGTGCCCACCCTCACCGATCGACAAGGTTTTCGACCGCACCGGCAAGGAGGTGGCGGTGAAGGCCGCCCCATGCGAACAGGCGGTGCCCGAGGGGCTGGCCAACACCCTGGCCAATGCCCTGAGCAAGGACGACGTCAGCGGGACCGCGGCGGGCGCGGCGAGCTCGGTCGGCTGGAACCTGCCGATGTCGGGCAAGACCGGCACCACCGAATCCCACCGTTCCTCGGGGTTTCTGGGCTTCACCAACCAATACGCCGCGGCCAACTACATTTTCGACGACTCCCCCACACCGTCGGGTCTGTGTTCGTACCCGCTGCACAAATGCGGGGACGGCAACCTGTATGGAGGCACCGAGCCCGCCCTGACCTGGTTTCGGGCGATGAAACCGATCGCCGATTCGTTCGGTCCGGTGGCCCTTCCACCCACCGATCCGGTCTATGTCGACGGCGGGCCGGGAGGCCAGGTACCCACGGTATCCGGCATGAAACTCGATGAGGCACGAAAACGCCTGCAGGATGCGGGGTTCCGGGTCTCGGACAAACCCTCGCAGGTCAACAGCAACGCGACGAAGGGATCGGTGGTCGGCACCTCACCGAGCGGCCGGACCATTCCCGGCTCGATCATCACCATCAACACCAGCACCGGATATGTGCCACCACCGCCGCCGGTCTACGTCCCGCGCCCCGAGCTCCCGCCACTCCCGCCGACCCGCGACGAGCTGGCACCACCCCCGCCGCCCAACGTCATCGAGATTCCGGGACTGCCACCGATAACCCTGCCCGCCGCGCCGCCGCCGGAACCACCGCCACCGCCACCACCGCCCCCGCCCGGCACGCCGTTCTAGGAAGCCGATGTCGATTCGTTCTGCCGCGTTCGCTGTCGTCGTCGCGATGACGGTCACGCTCGCGGGCTGCTCGAAGCCCGACCTGTTGCCGGACCCGCCCGTGCAGGCCGCCCAGCCGAGCACCGCCTCGCCGTCGGACTCGCAACGGCGCAGGCTCGCGTCCGATCCCGCACGCCTGGCCGCCGATCTGGTCGCCGACGAACACACGCTCAGGGACCGGTCGTCACCGGAGGCTGTGCTGGCGGCGGCGGCATACCGCCAGCAGGCGGCTTACCGTGCCCTGGGACGCCACCCCGAGTGGGATCCGATCGCCCGGCCACAGATCCCGCCGTCGCTGCTGGAGAGCTACGACCGCAACGTCGACGCCCGGCGCCAGCTCGGCGCGATGAGCAGGCACGCCAAGGACACCGTGCCTGCATGGCGGATCGTGCCGCCCAGGCCGCCCGACGAACTGCTCGGCTACTACCGCGACGCGGAGGCGGCCTCCGGCGTCGGCTGGAATTATCTGGCGGCGATCAACCTGATCGAAACCGGGTTCGGCCGGGTCGCCGGTGTGAGCACGGCCGGCGCCCAGGGGCCGATGCAGTTCATGCCCGCGACGTTCGCCGCCTACGGCGGGGGCGGCGACATCCACTCGCCTCGTGACAGCATCATGGCCGCGGGCCGCTACCTGGCCGCCAACGGCTTCGCCCAGAACCCGGACAACGCCCTGTTCCGGTACAACAACTCCAACCAGTATGTGCGGGCGGTCGACGACTACGCGTCGGTGCTCGCGGCCGATCCCGCCGCGTTCGCCGGCTACTACCGGTGGGACGTCGTCTATTACACGACCGCGGGAGACGTGGTCCTGCCGATCGGATACTCGGCGCCCGCCCCGACGCCGGTCGCGGACTACCTGGCGGCCCACCCGCCGGCGGTGCCGCCCGAGCCGCCGGTGCAGATCTCCGGCCCGAGCGAGCAGCGGCTGCACACGTTGCTGGCCGTGGCGGCCGGCGCGGCGCGCGCCGACCCGGCCGGACGATCGGAGCTGCTGTCCCGGCAGTTCCTCGACGTCCCGTATGCCGCACATACTCTCGTCGGATCGCCATCCGAACCCGAGCAGCTCGTGGTCGATTTGCAGGGGGTCGACTGTTTCACCTACGCCGACTATGTCGAAGCGCTGAAACGGTCGACCAACCGCGACCAGTTCGTCCGCGGCCTGGCCGGCGTGCGGTACCGGGACGGCATCGTCGGGTTCCAGAACCGCAGGCACTTCTTCACCGACTGGGCGGTGGCATCGCCCGCGATCGCCACCGATATCGCCACGGACGTCGACCCCGACGCGATCGAGGTGACCAAACACCTCAATCAGAAGGATTCCGGCGGGGTGTACGTGCCCGGGGCGCCCGTGGTGCCACGGACCGTGTCCTACATTCCGAGCGGGCAGGTCGACGCCGGTGTCGTGGCCCGGTTGCGCACCGGCGATTACCTCGGGGCCTACGCCGAGGACGGCGGCCTCGACGTGACTCACGTCGGCATCTTCGTCGACTCGCCGACCGGCCCCGTCCTGCGGAACGCATCGTCGCTGCGGGCGGACGACAAGGTCGTCGACACTCCCCTCTTCGACTATCTGCAAACCGTGCCAGGAGTCGTGGTGTTGCGCCCGGTCCAGTGAGGGCCCGCGCTTTCCTCAGCAAAACCACGGTAAAACCGACAGCCAGGCTCAGCTGCCACGAGGAGGGTGGAAACCAGTAGTCAGAAATCGACATGAGCGTGGGAGGCCGCAGCGATGGCGACGACAGCAACCACCGACGACACCGTCATCGACCTCGAGTCGCACCCCGTGTGGCGATCCGCGCAGCGGTACTCCCGGGAGGTCAGCGAAGCGATGCGGCGGCATCCGTCCTATCTGGCCAAGATGCCGGCGACCCCGTCGGCCTGACCACGTCGAGGGCGGACCGCCCGCGCGTTTGAATATCGACGGAAGTGGCAATTACTGAGGTGCAGCAAACCCGAATTGTCCCTACGTCGAACGGAATGGCCATGATCGTGCTCGGCATCATCCTGTGGATTCTCGGAGCCGTCGGCCGTCCGGTCGGCGGGCGAAAAGTCTGGTTCTAGCCGCACCCGGGCACCCACCCGCGCGGCTGGTCGGCTGGCTACCTTCGCGGTGACGGCTCATCCACCCTCGAGGCGATCTGATTGGCGATCGCGACCGCCGAGTCCCCCGGCTTGGCGCTGCAGGTGTTGACATCGACGATCACGTTGATGCGGGCAGTCAACGCCCGCCCGCAGGCCCAGCCACCCGCCTGGGCCTCCAGTTGGGTGGTGATCACACTCAGCATGCCGGACTTGTTCGAGATGGGCCCGGCCTCCCACTGGGTGCCGGACTGCAGGTGGCTGTAGCTGTGGCACTGCGTCCACTGTTGCGCCGATGCGTCGTAAAAGGCCTTGGCCTGCGCGGCATCGGGAAACAACACCACCGCCTGATGGGCGTAATGGGTGAAGTTGTCCCCATTTCCCAGGGTCACATCGCGCACGTCGGTGTATCCACTGTCGGCATAGACGAGTGCCTGCGCGGCACCGTCGACGGCGAGGCATTCGCGCGGTTCCATCGTCGCACTGTCGTCCGGCAATTCGGATTGGGTACCGGTGACGGTCATATCGCCCACCCCCGTGGCCGCGCCGATCTGCTCGGGGGTGAGCAGTAGACCCGGCAGGGCCCGGTTCAACACCGGTGCCGGGGCGAAAGACGTGATCATCGGTTTGGTCGGTGTGTTCTGCGCTGTCGGCTCGTCGGATTCGCCGCAACCGGCGGCGAGGACACAAACAGCAGCGATGGCGATCGCGGTGGTCAGATGACGCATGCGTTTCCCCGTCCAGCAGTGACGACATGTCGCGTTGATGGCAATTCTAGGGAACCAGCGAACTCGCATTCTTCGGGGAACATTTCCCGGAAGGTTCCAAGGCTTTGCGGGATCGTTACGTCAAGCACCACCGGACGTCATCCATGATGCGGAGTGGGGCGGGCGGGGCTCGAACCCGCGACCAATGGATTATGAGTCCACGGCTCTAACCGACTGAGCTACCGCCCCGGGCGCGGCTGCGCGGCACCTATATTCCCACACAATCGCGGCACACCGACCAGGGGCTTCGGGGAACCGGCCCGATCTTCCTGGGCGGCATCGGACAGGCCCCGCCCAGGTCGCGGTGGAATCATGGCGGACGTGTCGTCACCGTCATACGCGTTCGCCTCCGACAACGCCGCACCCGCCCACCCGAAGGTCCTCGATGCGATCGTGGCCGCCAACGACGCCGCCGCCCCGTCCTACGGGGATGACGACGCCACGCGGCGCGCCGCCGACGCGATCAGGGCCACCTTCGACTCCCCCGAGGCCGATGTGCTGTTCGCCCTGACCGGCACCGGCGCCAACGTCATCGCGCTCGCCTCGGCGGTGCGCCCTTGGCAGGAGATCCTGTGCAGCGATATCGCGCACTCGCTGGTCGACGAGGCGGGTGGGCCGGTCCGGGTGTCGGGCGCTCAGCTGACCCGGCTGCCCAGCGACGACGGCCTGATCGATCCGGCGGCACTCGACCGGGCCGCCGCCCGCCGCGGGCCGGTGCACCATTCGCAACCGAGGATCGTCACCATCACCCAGTCCACCGAGAACGGGCGGCTGTGGACCCCGCAGGCCGTCAAGGATTTCGTCGACCACGCCCACGATCTGCGGTTGCTGGTACACATCGACGGCTCGAGGATCGCCAATGCGGTAGCCGCGCTGGATATTCCGCCGCACCAAGCGATCGGCGACGCCGACATCGTGACCGTCGGCGGAACCAAGAACGGCATCCTGTTGGGCGAGGCGATCCTGGTCCGCCGGCCCGAACTGTTCGACGGAATTCATTTCGTACAGAAGCAGATCGGCCATCTCGCCAGCAAGCAGCGGTTCATCGCCGCCCAGTTCGAGGCGCTGCTGCGGGACGACCTGTGGCTGGACAACGGCGCCCACGCCAATCGGATGGCGGCTCGGCTGAGCACGGGCCTGCGGTCGCTCGGCCTGCCGATCGCCTCCCCGACCGAGGCCAACGAGGTGTTCGTCGACCTCGACCCCGCGGTGTACCGGGAGTTCGGCCGAAGCTACGCCGTGCACCGGCCCGATCCGCTGATGCCGGCCGTGCGGTTCGTCTGCTCGTGGGCCACCACCGAGGCGGAGGTCGACGATGCCCTACGGGTGCTGGCGTCGATTTCGACCTCAGGGTCGTAATGCCGGCGAATCCACTGCCCCAGGCACCGCGAGCGTGCGCGTCTGCCGCGCGACACGCCGCAATTCTCCGGCACTTTGCGCACACTCACGCCCTGCCGAGTGTGCGTGGAATGCTGGCTCGCCACGGAGTGGCGGGCAGCAGACACGCACGCTCGCCGAAACGTGGTCAGCCGTAGACCGGTTGCCCGTCGGTGCCGATCTCGTAGCGCTCGGTCCCCTCACTCACCCGCGCGGCGTCCACCCCGAGCGCGACGGCCACCTTGTTGCAGGCGTTGCGCATCACATCGAGCGTCAACTCGATCGCCTCATCCCGCGAAAAGTGCCGGAGCAACTGCTCGCCCGGCACCTGCGACGGTGTCCAGATCAGCGCGTCGACGTAGCGCAGCGCCGCCTTGTGCCGCTCGGACAGGTCGGAATCCTGGTAGTGGTCGATCGCGGAGTACATCGACTCGTCGGCGCCGGCGTCGAGCGCCGAACCCTCGCGCAGCGATTTGCACAGCCGGCAGTTGTGTTGACGCGCCCCACGCAGGCGGGCGAGCTCCGAGGTCACCGGATCGAGTGTGCGCAAGCGTCCCACCGCGGGCAGGAACACGTCCAGCACGAACTCCGACGGATCGGTGTCATGGTCCCAACTGCCGGGTTCCAACGGCACCCGGACCCCGATCGAGCACAGCCCGGCGTTCACCCTTGGCACGAAATCGGCGATGAAGATGAGGGTGGTGACACCAAACACGTCCGCCGCCAACAGATCCGAGAAGGCCGCCCGTTGCGCGGCGTTGATCGCGGTCACGTCGGCGCTGAACTGTTCGGCGAACTCGGTCACCATGGGGTCGACGGCGCCGCCGGAGGACTCGGCGGGCAGCGCGGGCAGCCCGACGGTCGTCGCGCATACCTCACGCACCGCGGCATTGATGTCGGCCAGCCCGGGCGGTGACAACTCCACCAGGCGCACCAGCTCACTCAACACACCCGCAGTATCCACCAGTCCCGGCGCCGTCGCGAGGGTTTAGCCCGGGTGTTCGGCGGATGGTTTGGCCATCGCCTCCAATCCCGACGCATAGCTCTCCTTGACCACCTCCAGATGCACCCAGCTGTCGACGACACCGACCCCGGCCATGGCGCGGATCGCGTCGAGGATCTCGACGAGCTGCGCCGCCGAGAACGCCCGCACCGTGGCCAGCAGGTCGTAGTGGCCCAGCGTGCGGGCCACGAAGATCACCGGCCGCATCGCCACCAGCGCGGGCACCACCCCGTGGGCATCCCCGGTCAGCCGGATCCCCAGACCGAGCGCGCTCTGCCGGTCCTGCCCGGAATGGCGCACCACCGCGCCGATCCGCACCACCTGCGCCTCGACCAGGCGGACCACCCGTCGTCGCGCACCCGCCGGTGACAGCCCGACGGTCGCGGCGAGATCCACATACGATGCCCGGCCGTCGTCCTGCAGCGCACGTAGCAGTGCCAGGTCCACCTCGTCGACGTCGATGCCGACCTCGCCGACCGGGCCGACGACATCGCGCAACACCTCGACGTAGGTGAGCGTGTCCACGCCCAGAACCCCTGGCAGTGCGCGCAATTCGGTGACGACGCGGTCGACCTCGCGCAGCGAGCCGACCCGGACCTCGGCGATCAGCCCATACGGACCGCTGGTCAGCGACAGGAACGCGACATCGGCGCGGCGGGCCAGGTTCGCCGCGATCGGCCCGGCGGGCCCGCCGACCATGACGCTGACATGGGCCAGCGCACCCCGCCCCAGCACCGCCGGATGCACGACGCCGCGCACCACGACCTGGCCGCTGGCGATCAGGCGCTGAATCCGGGTCGCGGCCGCCGACCGCGACAGTCCGACCCGACCGGCGATATCGCGGTGGGTCAGGCGCCCGTCGCCCTCCAGCAGGCTGACGATCGCCTCGTCGACCTCGTCCATCCCAGCCATCCATCCAAAATTCTTCGAAAATTTTTCCTCACGGTCAGACCGGCACAACGATACTCGTTTCGATGCCATGCGGTTGGTTACGACGTAAACGCCGCCGATGCCGCTCACATCGATATCAGAAACCTCGCTGTAACGATCGAAGCGATTGCGCCGACCCAAACGCGGGCTTACTGTAACCCGCATCACACATCCCCCTCGCGCAAGGATCGTCATGGCCGCCACTCCCGCGCTCACGCCCAAAGCCACGCAGGTGGAGACGCACGGCGTCGAGCCGATCCCGGACGCCGAGCGCACCGCGGGCCCGCTGGATCTGTTCCGGCTCATCTTCGGCGGCGCCAACACGATCGCCACGGTCGTGCTGGGCACCTTCCCGATCATCTTCGGACTGTCCTTCCGCGACGGGCTACTGGCCACGTTGACCGGACTGATCCTCGGCGCGCTGATCCTGGCGCCGATGTCACTGTTCGGTCCGCGTAACGGCACCAACAACGCGGTGTCCTCCTCGGCGCACCTCGGTGTGCACGGTCGCGTGGTCGGCTCGTTCCTGTCCCTGCTTACCGCGGTGGCGTTCTTCTCGATCTCGGTGTGGACCTCCGGCGACGTCCTGGTGGGCGGGGCCAACCGGGCTACGGGCCTGCCCCAGAGCGATGTCGCGGTGGCGGTGGCCTACGGCGTGTTCGCGCTGCTGGTGCTGGTGGTGTGCATCTACGGGTTCCGATTCATGTTGCTGGTCAACAAGATCGCGGTCATCGCGGCCACCCTGCTGTTCCTGGCCGGCATCGCCGCGTTCGGCGGCATGTTGGACGCGGGCTATGCCGGCACCCTGGTGATGGGCGACCCGGCCTACTGGCCGTCGTTCGTGGGTGCGGCGCTGATCGTGATGTCCAACCCGGTGTCGTTCGGCGCCTTCCTCGGCGACTGGGCCCGCTACATCCCGCGTGACACCCCGGGTTGGAAGACCATGGTGGCCACCGTCGCCGCACAGCTCTCCACCCTGGTGCCATTTCTGTTCGGACTGGTCACCGCGACCGTGATCGCCACCCACGCGCCGGACAACTTCGCCGACGGCGACTATGTGGGCGGGCTGCTGACCGTCTCACCGGACTGGTACTTCATCCCGGTGTGCCTGATCGCCCTGATCGGCGGCATGTCGACCGGCACCACCGCGCTCTACGGAACGGGCCTAGACTTCTCCAGCGTGTTCCCCCGGTTCAGCCGGGTGCGGGCCACCATCTTCATCGGCTCCATCGCGATCGTGTTCATCTTCATCGGCCGGTTCGCCTTCAATGTGGTGCAAAGCATCTCGACGTTCGCCGTGTTGATCGTCACCTGCACCGCGCCGTGGATGGTGGTCATGATGATCGGCTGGTTCACCCGGCGCGGCTGGTATGACTCCGATGCCCTGCAGGTGTTCAACCGCCGCCAGCGCGGCGGCCGGTACTGGTTCACCCACGGCTGGAACTGGCGCGGCCTGGCCGCCTGGCTGATCGCGGCGGCGCTGTCGATCTGCTTCGTCAATCTGCCCGACCAGTTCGTCGGACCGCTGGGCAATCTCGCCGGCGGCATCGACCTGTCCATCCCGGTCGGCCTGGGCCTGGCCGCCGTGCTCTATCCCGTACTGCTGTGGGCATTCCCCGAACCGCGCGACGCCTTCGGCCCCGACGGCCCGCGCGCGGTTCCGGCCGGCGCACCCGCCGGCGTTCCGATCGTCAGCGACGATGAGCCCGAAATCACCCCGACCACAGAGGAAGTGACCGCATGACCGCCCCGATCGGACCCGTCGACGCATCGAAGGTTCCCCGCTTCGCCGGACCCGCCACGTTCGCCCGGTTGCCCCGCCTCGACGAGGTGACCAGAGCCGACGTCGTGGTGGCCGGCATCCCGTTCGATTCCGGGGTGTCCTACCGGCCCGGTGCCCGGTTCGGCCCCAGCCACGTCCGGGAGTCCTCGCGCCTGCTGCGGCCGTACAACCCGGGACTGGACGTTTCGCCGTTCGAGCTCATTCAGGTCGCCGATGCCGGCGATATCCCGGTCAACCCGTTCAACATTCACGAGGCGATCGAGACCATCGAGGGCGCCGCGGGCGAACTCACCTCCGACGGAACCAAACTCGTGACCATCGGCGGTGACCACACCATCGCGCTGCCGCTGCTGCGGGCCGCGGCCGCCAAACACGGGCCGGTCGCCCTGGTGCACTTCGACGCCCACCTGGACACCTGGGACACCTACTTCGGCGCCGAGTACACCCACGGCACCCCGTTCCGCCGGGCCGTCGAGGAGGGCATCGTCGACACCGAGGCCCTCTCGCACGTCGGCACCCGCGGCCCGCTCTACGGCAAGAAGGACCTCGAGGACGACCGCCGCTTCGGATTCGGCATCGTCACCTCCTCCGACGTCTACTACCAGGGCGTGCGCGAGGTCGTCGACAAACTGCGGCAACGGGTGGGCGCCCGTCCCGTCTACCTGTCGATCGACATCGACGTGCTCGACCCGGCCCACGCGCCCGGCACCGGCACCCCCGAGGCCGGCGGGATGACCAGCCGCGAACTGCTGGAGATCCTGCGTGGATTCCGCGGGCTGAACCTGGTCGGAGCCGACGTCGTCGAGGTGGCCCCGGCCTACGATCACGCCCAGATGACCGGCGTGGCGGCATCGCACGTCGCCTACGATCTGGTGTCGCTACTGGCACTGGGCCCCGCACAGTGACCGAGCGCAACGGCGGCGACCTGGTCGTCGAAACCCTGACGGCCCTGGGTGTCTCACATGTATTCGGCATTCCCGGGCAGAACGCGCTCGGCCTGTTCGACGCCATCCGGCGCAGCGACCTGAGGTTCATCAGCTCCCGGGTGGAGAACAACTCGGCGTTCGGCGCCGACGGCTACGCCCGGGTCACCGGCGAGGTCGGCGTGCTGTTCCTGTCCACCGGGCCCGGGGCGTTGACCGCGCTCGGTGCGCTCCAGGAGGCCTACGCCACCGGCGTCCCGCTGCTCGTGATCGCCAGCCAGGTACCGCGCTCCGGGCTGGGTCTGCGCCGGGGCATGCTGCATCAGCTCGACGATCAGAAGGCCAGCGCCGTCAACGTCACCAAGAGTGTTGCCACCGTGCGGCAGGCCGCCGAGATCCCCAGCCTGCTCGCCGACGCCCATGCCGTCGCGCGGTCCGCGCCGGCCGGGCCGGTGTGGGTGGAGATCCCGCAGGACGTGCTGCTCGAGGCGACCGCGGTGCCGCCGGTCGTGACGGTGCCCACCGCGGTGACGCACCGCGGCCCCAGACCCGAGCTGATCGACGCCGCCGCCGGCCTGCTGAATTCGGCTGAGCGGCCGGTGATCCTGGCCGGCGGTGGAGCTCGCCGGTCGGCCGGCGGGGCCGAGACGTTGCTGGTTCTGGCCGAAAGGCTGGATGCACCGGTGGTTTCCACGGTCGGCGGCAAGGGGGCCATCGCCTTCGACCATCCGCTGTCGGCGGCATCGTGGATCGAGGACCGCCACACCACCGAACTGCTCGAAGACGCCGATGTGCTGGTGGCGGTCGGGACCGCGATGGGCGAGGTCACCAGCAACTACTTCACGTTCGCGCCGCGCGGGCGGCTGATCCACATCGATGCGCAGGCGCGGGTGCTGGAGGCCAACCATCCCGCGCTGGCCATCCACGCCGACGCCGCCGCGGCCATGACCGCGCTGGCCGACCGGATCCACCCCCGCGACAACGGTCCGGGTGCCGCCCGGGCCGCCGCGCTGCGAAAGGCCGTGCAGGACCGGTTGTCCGGGCAGGACCTGGGCACCGAACTGGCGCTGATGGCCGATCTGCGCGCCGCGGTGCCGTCGCGCACCCACACCTTCTGGGATATGACCATCGCCGGCTACTGGGCCTGGTCGGCGTGGGATCCGCAGGACGGCACCTTCCACTCCGCGCAGGGCGCGGGCGGTTTGGGCTTCGCCTTTCCCGCGGCGCTGGCCGCGGCCATCGCGACCGGGGAGCGCACCGTCGCGGTCTCCGGAGACGGCGGCGCGATGTACTCGATCGCCGAGCTGGCCACCGCCCGCCAGCACGACGCCAACATCACCTGGCTGATCGTCGACGACGGCGGCTACGGGATCCTGCGGGAGTACATGAGCGCCGAGTTCGGCGTCGCCACCGCCACCGAGCTGGCCCGGCCCGACTTCGCGCGACTGGCGGCCAGTTTCGGCATCGCGGCGCACACCGCGGGCACCGACACGGTCGGTGAACTCGTGGCGGCCACCTTCGCGACCGACGGCCCCGCCGTCATCGTCCTGCCCGCGCTGCTGAAGATGTTCGCCCCCACCCACCTAACGAAGGAATGAATCCGTGGGTAAACCACTCGATATCGCGATCGTCGTCACCTATCTGCTCGCCATGCTCGCGTTCGGATTCTGGGGCAAGACCCGCACCAAGGACTCCGCCGACTTCCTGGTCGCCGGCCGCCGCCTGGGTCCCGCGCTGTACACCGGCACCATGGCCGCGGTCGTGCTGGGTGGCGCATCCACGGTCGGCGGGGTGGGCCTCGGCTACAAGTGGGGCATCTCCGGGATGTGGCTGGTGGTCGCGATCGCCGTTGGACTGCTCGCGCTGAGCCTGTTCTTCGCCGGCCCCATCCAGCGTCTTCGGGTCTACACCGTCGCGCAGATGCTGAGCCTGCGCTACGGCGTCGACGCGACCTCGGCCTCCGGGGTGGTGATGGCCGCCTACACCCTGATGCTGTCGGTCACCTCGACCATCGCCTATGCGACGGTGTTCAACGTGCTGTTCGGCACCGGCAGAACGGTTTCGGTGGTCATCGGCGGCGCCGTGGTGATGCTGTACTCGACGATCGGCGGGATGTGGTCGATCACACTCACCGATATGGTGCAGTTCGTCCTCAAGACCATCGGTGTGTTCTTCCTGCTGCTGCCGTTCACCTGGAACCGGGCCGGCGGCCTGGACGGCATCCGCGAGCGGGCCGGTGACGCGGTGTTCAGTCTCGGCACGATCGGCACCGACACCATCATCACCTTCTTCGTGGTCTACAGCTTCGGAATGCTGATCGGACAGGACATCTGGCAGCGGGTGTTCACCGCACGCTCGCCGCAGGTGGCGAAATGGGGTGGCACCACGGCCGCGCTGTACTGCGTGGCCTATGGCATCGCCGGAGCGCTGATCGGCATGGCGGCCTCGACCTTCCTGCCCGATGTCGAAGCCAAGGACGACGTCTACGCCCAGATCGCCGAAGCCATTCTGCCCGTGGGGATCAGCGGTCTCGTGCTGGCCGCCGCCGTCGCGGCGATGATGTCGACGGCATCGGGCGCACTGATCGCCACCGCCACGGTGGCCCGCACCGACGTCAAACCGCTGCTGCTGCGCCTGATCGGCAAGCGCCCCGAGCAGGCCGGGGACGCTGCGGTGGAGGTGCATTCGGACCGGCGGTACGTCGCGGTGCTCGGCGTCATCGTGATCATCATCGCCGCCCTGCTCAACGATGTGGTCGGCGCGCTGACCATCGCCTACGACATCCTGGTCGGCGGTCTGCTGGTGCCGATCCTCGGCGGGTTCCTGTGGAAGCGGGCGACCGGCACCGGCGCGTTGGTGTCGATGGCGGTCGGCACCGTGGTGACGCTGGGCACCATGGCGATGGTCGGCGATGTGCTGGCCAACGAACCGATCTACTACGGCCTGGCCGCCAGCCTGATCGCCTACATCGCGGTCAGCCTCGCCACGCCGCGGACTCCCGCGCCGGTGCTGGCCGAGTGGGACGAGCGGCTCGCGGGTCGCGACACCGCGACGGTGGCCCGCACCTGACGGGTTGCGCCGGACCCGGCACACCGGGCGCGGCCACCGTCACCGTTAGCCGCGTGATGACGGTCGCCCGCTGATCCGGCTCTGCGTCGGAGCGGAGAGGTTTCGCTGGACGGCCGCGGCCGCCGCCAGCAGGAGTTTGGCGATGTCATCGACGTGCGCGATGAGCCGCGATGTCGGCCCCGAAACGTTGATCACCGCGACGATTGCGTTGTGCCGGTCGCGGACCGGGGCGCTGACCGAGGTGAGCCCGATCTCGATTTCCTCGGATGCCACCGAATAGCCCTGGGCGCGTTCGGCATTGAGACGTGTGAGGAGCTCGTCGAGACTGGCGGGCGCGGCAAGGGTGGATATCGGTGCCTGCAGGGCCTCCGAGGTCAACGCCTCGACGAGCTCGTCGTCGCTGTCGAACAACAATGCCCGGCCCGACGCCGAGCAATGCATCGGCGAGCTGCGCCCCACCCATCCACCGGCGCGCAACGACTGATGGGACTCCTCACGCAGCACGGTCAGCGATCGGTTTCCCTGCTGCACGGACAACAATGCCACCTCACCCGATCGCGACACCAGACTCTGCAGCGCGGGCCGGGCCGCCCGCAGCAGTGGTGTGTTGCCCGCCCCCGAGGCGAGGACCAGCAGGGGCCAGCCGAGCCGGTAGAGCTTGGTATCGCGGTTCTGTTCGACCAGCCCGCCGCGCTCCAGCGCCTTGAGCATCCGGGACACCTGGCTGCGCTCGCGGGCGACCGCGCGAGCGAGGTCGCTGACCGAATGCTCGCCCGCGGAGTTGCCCCCGCGGTCGAAAGCCAGGATCAGCGCGGCGACCCGTTCGGCGGACGTATCGGCCACGGTGCACCTCTCTGTTGCTGTGACAACAACAGTTCGGACGCTACTTGAACAGAAGACCGCAGTACAGTCGAAATTTTGTTGCCGTCCGAGCAACATCAGTTCAGCTCGGGTGGCGGTCCGCCTACAGTTCTCGAACCAAGTGCTCCGCGTCACCTGAAAGGCACCATCCATGACCACCACTGCGACACGGGCCGAGAATCCGGCCGCACTGTACGGACGACAGACGACGCTGGCTCTGGGCAACTTCCCCGGTCCCGGGCGGACGTTCGGCGATGTGCCGACGTTCGTGCGCAACTACGCGTTGGTCAAATTGGCCGCTGCGCGGGCCAACGCCCAACTGGGAGTGCTCGACGAGCGCCGTGCCAATGCCATCGTCGCCGCGTGCGAGGAGATCGTCGCAGGCGAGCATTCCGCGCAGTTCCCGTCGGCGCTGCTGCTGGGGGGCGGCGGGACGACGACCAACATGAACATCAATGAGGTGGTGGCCGCTCGCGCCACGCAGCTGCTGGGAATCGCGGTGCACCCCAACGACCACGTCAACGCGTCCCAGTCAACCAACGACACCTACCCGACCGCGATGGCCGTGACGGTGCTGGACCTCGCCGAGAGGCCACTGGCCGCACTCGGCGAGCTCGCCAGCACGTTGGCCGCGAAGGCCGACGAGTTCGACGGCACCGAGCACCTCGGTCGCACCTGCCTGCGCGATGCCGTCGCACTGACCGCGGGCCAGACGCACCGGTCGCAGGCGGCGGCGATCCGCCGCACGGCGGCGGGGCTGACGTCCGCGGTGGCCGCCATGACCGACGTCGCGCTCGGTGCCACCGTGCTGGGTACCGGGCTCGGCACACCGGAGGGCTACCGCGAGCTCGCGGTCGCCGAGCTCGCCGCACTGACCGGCCGCGACATCCGTCCCGCCGCAGACTTGTTCGACGCGCTGGCCAACCTCGACCCGTACGCCGACGTCGCGCACGCCGGCGCACGGGTGGCACTGACACTGGCGAAGGTGGCCGCGGACATCCGACTGTTGTCGTCCGGCCCCACCGGCGGGATCGGAGATCTCACCATCCCCGCGGTGCAGGCCGGGTCGTCGATCATGCCCGCCAAGGTCAACCCTGCCATCCCCGAATACGTGATGCAGCTCAGCTACCGGATCCGCGGGTGTGCGCACACCGTCGAATGCGCCGTCGCCGCAGGCGAGCTCGAACTCAACGTGATGGAACCGGTGATCGTCGACTCGATCGTCACGATCATGGCCGATATCGAATCCGCGGCAACCACTTTCGGCCAACTGTGCATTGCCGGCATCACCTGGGACGGCCCCCGCCGGGAGGAGAACCTGCGCGGCGCCCTGGATTCCTGGGTCACCCTGTCGGCCACGAGCGGCTATGAAGCCACCACCATCCGATATCACGCCCAGAACGAGAGCACCGCCACCTCGAATGGGTCCGCCGATGTCTAATGCCATCCAGCACGGCACACCCGTGGCCTACGAGGACGCCCCGCTGACCGGATTCCAGATCCGGGTGACCATCGCCGGAACCGGTGGGCAGTTCAGTGACGGGTTCATTCTCGGCATCATCGGCATTGTCATCACGGCGTCGACGAGCGCCCTGGGATTGACCCCGCTGTGGATCGGCCTGCTCGGCGCAGCAACGCTCGCCGGTCTTTTCCTGGGTGCCGTCGGCACCGGCCCGATCGCCGACCGCATCGGCCGGCGTGGCATCTTCGCGTGGGACATGCTGGTTTTCGCCGTCCTGTCCGCACTCCAGTTCTTCGTGCAATCACCATGGCAGCTGCTGGTCCTTCGGCTGCTCATCGGCATAGTCCTCGGTGCCGACTATGTGGTCAGCAAATCCCTGGTCACCGAACACGCACCGCGCAGTTTCCGGGGCCGTCTGATGAGCCTGTTGGCCGTCGCCTGGGCCGCCGGCTACGTCGCGGCCTATCTGGTCGGTTACCTGCTGACCCATGTCGGCGGAGAGTCCTGGCGCTACATGCTGGTGGCGAGCGCGGTCCCCGCACTCATGATCTTCGCGTTCCGGCTCGGAGTGCCCGAATCACCGCTTTGGCTGACCCAGCACGGCCGATATGACGAGGCAGCAGCGGTGGTACGTACCCACCTCGGACCCAATGTGCTGCCCCCGCCGGCAGAACCGGCGATCGCCCGCCGCGGTGTGCGGGTGCTGTTCACCCCGAAGTTCCGCAAGCGCACCGCGGTCGGCGCTCTCTTCTACGTCTGCCAGGTCATCCCGTTCTTCGCGCTCGGGACGTTCTCGCCGCAGATCATGGAATCGCTCGGCGTCACCAGCAAGCTCGGCGCCGGCGCGACCTACAACGCATTCCTGCTCGTCGGTGCCGTGGTCGGTCTGCTGCTGATCGACCGCATCTCGCGCAGAAGCTTTCTCATCGGGTCGTTCCTGCTCAGCGCGGGTCTGCTGGCGGCGCTGGTGGTATTCGCCGGCGCAGGACCCATCGTCGCGATCGCGCTGTTCGCCCTCTTCGCGTTGGTCCTGGCGGCGGCGGTGAATCTCGAATTCGCCTATCCGCCGGAACTTTTCCCGACCGACCTGCGCGCGTCCGGGGTTGGGATCGCCACCGCGGCAAGCCGCCTGGGTTCGGCGGTCAGCACCTTCCTGCTGCCACTGGTGGTGGCAGGCATCGGCGTCAACACCGCGCTCATCGCCTGTGTCGCCGTGCTGACCACGGGCGGGTTGATCTGCTGGGCATGGGCACCTGAGACCGGTAACGAGTCCCTGGGCAACATCGCCGAAGACGCCCAGCGCGGTTGATGCCACTACGCAGGCCGCCGACGTTCCCACGGCCACGTCATGAGCGCCCACACCCCCGCCACCAGGGCGCCGGCGATCAGCACGTAGACCGGCCACGGACCCATCGCATCGAGAAGCGATGCGGTGGCAGGTTTCCCGTTGAGGAAGCCATAGTCGGTTCCGGCAATGCCGTTGAACGTCATGGTGACCGCCACCCACACCGCGGTCACCAACACCACGAATCGATATCCGCGCCAGTCGGGACGCATCCCGCGACCCCAGGTCAGATAGATTGCGGCCCAGACCACGAGCAGATGGATCGCCCAGAAGGCCAAGAACTGGTAGTGCGGGAAGTCCGGGCTCCGCAATACCGGTGAGATCAGCGCCTGGGTGCTGAGCACCAGACCCCAGTAGTAGGTGAGCACGAACGCCCACTGTCGCTGCGACCAGAGGGCACAGGCGCCCGCGACGGTCGCCAGGTCGGTCAACTGCAGCGGTACCGACCGCCCGATCGACGGCGGCACCAGTGCGTAGACCAGAATCGCGACGTATATCAGGGCTGTCAGGGCTCCGAGGACGCGACCGAACACCCGCGATTGCCGGTCGGTCTGGCGGCGGCCGAGGTAGACCAGCGCCACTGCCCCCACGACGAATACGACGATCACGGCCCAGTGTGACGGACCGTAGGCCGTGAATTGCCGTTGGGACAGGATCATCGGCCCCCCTCAGCTCATTGCGCCCGGCTCACCGAGGACATGTGGAAATCGGGGATCCGCAGCGTCGGCATCGACGCCCTGGTGGCCCAGTCGCCCCATTCCCTCGGCAGGGTGATCTCGCTGATACCGGCCTCGGTGGCCCGCCGCAACAGATCCAGCGGGCTCTCGTTGAACCGGAAGTTGTTCACCGCGGCGGTCACCTCGCCGTCCTCGATCAGGTACACACCGTCGCGGGTCAGCCCGGTCAGCAGCAGCACCGTCGGATCGACCTCACGGATGTACCACAGTGTGCTCAACAACAGCCCGCGCTCGGTCCCGGCGATCATATCGGCCAATTCGTTTGTGCCGCCGGTCATCAGCAGATTGTCGGCAGGTGCGGCCACCGGCGTCCCGTACTCGGCGGCCACCGCACGCGGATACGCCAGGGCGTTGACCACACCGTCGCGGATCCAGTCCACCCTCCCGATGTCCATCCCGTTGTCGAATATCGAGGTCCGCTCCGAGGAGGTCGGAACCGCCACGAACGGTTGGCAGGCCAGGGGTTCGGCGAACGGATCGGAGTACAGCGTCAGGCCCAGATCGGTGAGCCTCTCCCCCACCCGGGTGCCGTCCGGGCCCGACAGTGCGGTGCGGCCCTCCTGTGCGCCGCGGCCGTCCATGGCCCAGGTCAGGTCGATCATCAGATCGGCGACGGTCGACGGCGGCATGAGTGTCTCGTACCGTCCTGCCGGCAGTTCGACGGTCCGCCGCGACCAGCCGAGCCGCAGCGACAGCTCGTCGAGCAGTGAATCCACCCGCACATCACCGAAGTCGGCGGTGCTGACCCCGGCCCAGGCGCTGGCACCGTTGCGCTTGGCGTTGATCTCCAGCGATCCGGTCGGTTGGGTGTAGCGGCGCCGCAGCCCGCCCGAGGTCGCCAGGAAGGTCGTCTCCAGCACATGGCGGGCATACCCGTAGAGCCGGTCGGCCCCGCGGAAACCTCTGGCCAGATCGCCTGCGATCCCGGAGAACACCCGCGCACCGGTCGACGGGACGGGCGCATCCCAGTCCGGCGGCGACCCGTCGGGCGGCAGCGGCGGGGCCGCGTCACGGGCCTCCGGCGCGGCCAGCGCGGCCCGCTGCGCCGCCGAAACCAGATCGGGGATCACCGCCGGATCGACCTCACTGGAGCGCACCGATCCGACGTGCGCCTTACCGCCCCGGCGCAGCACCGAGATGACCGTCGTCGTACGGCTCACGGTCTCACCGTTGGTGGTCATCGAATTGCCCGCCCAGCGCAGTGACGCGTCGGTGCGGTCGGTGACCAGCACTATGGTTTCGCCGGTCTCGGCTCCGTGCCCGGCCGCCGCCAAGGCGATGTCGACGACCTGCTGTGCGCCGATCATCGGCCGCCCTCCGTTCGGGTGTTGAGCACGTTGACGCCGCGGAACAGCGCGCTCGGGCAGCCGTGGCTGACCGGGGCCACCTGGCCGGGTTGCGCCTTGCCGCAGTTGAACGCCCCGCCCAGCCGCCAGGTGGACGGCCCGCCGACGGCCTCCATCGAACCCCAGAAGTCGGTGGTGGTGGCCTGGTAGGCGACGTCGCGCACCTGACCGTCCAGCCGCCCGTCCCGGATCCGGTAGAACCGCTGGCCGGTGAACTGGAAGTTGTAGCGCTGCATATCGATCGACCAGGATTTGTCGCCGACGATGTACAGCCCGTCGGACACCCGGGAGATCAGGTCCTCGGTGCTCAGGCCGTCGCCGCCGGGCTGCAGCGATACGTTGGCCATCCGCTGGATCGGCACGTGGTGCGCCGAATCGGCGTAGGAACACCCATTGGAGCGGGCCTCACCCAGCTTGGGTGCGAACACCCGGTCCAACTGGTAGCCGACGAAGATGCCGTCGCGCACCAGGTCCCAGCTCTGCGCGCGCACCCCTTCGTCGTCGAATCCGACGCTGGCCAAACCGAATTCCACGGTACGGTCGGCGGTCACGTTCATCACCGGTGACCCGTACCGCATGGTGCCGAGCTTGTCGGGCGTCGCGAACGACGTCCCCGCGTAAGCCGCCTCGTAGCCGATGGCCCGGTCGTATTCGGTGGCGTGCCCGATGGATTCGTGGATGGTCAGCCACAGGTTGGACGGGTCGATCACCAGATCGGTCGGTCCGGCGACCACCGACGGCGCCTTGATCTTCTCGGCCAGCAAGGTGGGCAGCTCGGCCAACTCCGAGGTCCAGTTCCACACCGCGTCGCCGGCCACGGCCTCCCAGCCGCGCGCCGTCGGCGGTGCGAGGGTGCGCATGGTCTCGAACGTCCCGGCCGCGGAATCGACCGCGATGGCCTCCAACGTCGGCAGCACCCGCACGCGCTGCTGGGTGATCGAGGAGCCGAACGTGTCGGCGTAGAACGTCTGTTCCTTGACCGCGTGCACACCTGCCGAGACGTGGTCCACACCGTCGGCCGCCAGCAGCCGGCCGGAGTAGTCGTCGAGTACCGCGATCTTGTCGGCCGCGGTCACCGTGAACGGGTCGACGGAGTAATCCGACACCCAGGTCACCTCGGAGTAGACCGGTTCGGGAGCGAGTTCGATGCGTTCGGCGTTGAGCGGGGCCAGCGTCGTGGCCACCGAGACCGCGCGGCGCGCGGTCTCGGCCGCGACCTCGGGGGCGAGTTCGGCGTTGGAGGCGAACCCCCAGGCACCGTCCACGATGACCCGCACCGCCAGCCCCACCTCGACATCGACCACGGCGGTCTCCAGCTCACCGTCCCGTAACTGGATGATCTCGGTCGTGATGCGGTGGATCCGCAGGTCGGCATAGCCTGCCCCGGCCGCGGCCGCCGCGGCCAGCGCCGCATCGGCCAGCTCGGTCCGGGGCAGCCGCAGGAAGTCGGCGTCGACATGTCGCTGAGCTGTCACGCTTGTCCACCCTAACGGTGCTCTCAGGGTGGACTCATACTCTGACGGGATGGCCAAGTTCAGTCGACGGGCAGTTCTCGGTGGCACAGCGGTCACGGCGGCGGCCGCCGCGGCGGGATTCGGCGGTTACGAATTGCTTCGCAAGCCGGCCGCCCCGGCCCGTGGCGGCCCGCCCAACATCCTGGTCATCGTGGTCGACCAGATGCGGGCGCCGCAGTGGTTCCCGGACGCGCAACGGCTCGCTGCGCTGCTGCCGCGGCTGCACGGGCTCGAACAGCGCAGCGTGTCGTTCGCCTCGCATTACACCGCGTCGAACATGTGCACGCCGTCTCGCGGCGTGCTGACCACCGGCCTGTACTCCCATCAGACCGGCTGCCTGTTCACCGGCGAGGGGCCCACCGAGTCGACGCTGGCGCCGAGGTTCCCCACCTGGGGCACGATGCTGCGCGACGCCGGCTACCGCACCTGGTGGTGGGGCAAATGGCACCTCGGTCACGACGCCGACAACACGCCCGACGGGCTCGACGTGCACGGATTCTCCGGCGGCACCTACCCGTCACCGAACGGCGCGCCCAACCAGGGCCTGCAGCAGGATCCGTCGATCGTCGACCAGTTCGACGGGTGGTTCGACGCCAACGCCGGTGCCGGCCCGTGGTGCACCACGGTCTCGCTGGTGAATCCGCATGACATCTGCTGGTGGCCGAAAAACCCGCTGCCCGAGTATGTTCCGCACGTATTCGATGCCAAGCCGGCCAATTTCGAGACCGCCGACGAGCTGCGCAGGCGCCGCAAACCGCAGCTGCAGATCGACTTCATGGACTTCATGTCGCCGTTCATGACGGGTCCGATGCCCCCCGATGAACCCGAGCTGTGGGCCCGGTGCCTCGACATGTACCTGTGGTTGCAGCAGCAGGTGGACACCCAGATCGGCCGGGTGCTCGACACCCTGGCCACCCGGCCCGACGTCGACGCCAACACGGTCGTCGTGTTCACCTCCGACCACGGCGAGTACGCGGGCTCGCACGGCCTGCGGGGCAAGGGCGCCGCGATCTACGAGGAAGGCATCCGGGTGCCGCTCTACATCCGCGATCCGTCCGGCCGCCTGACGCCCAGCCCCGGCGGCAGCCGTCAACAGCTCACCTCCAGCGCCGATCTGGCCCCGCTGTTGTTGACGATCGCGCACGGCGGACCCGGCTGGCGTTCGGATACCCGATACTCCTATCTGGCCGACCGTGCCGATATCGCGGCCATCGCCGCCGATGCGGGGACGCCCGGCCGGCCGTGGGTCGCGCACGCCACCGACGACATGTCGGTGGAGGACATCGCGACACTGCTGAAATCACCGATCGCGCAGAAGATTTTCGGGGCGACCGCTCCCCCGACCGACATCCCGACCTCCGCGCCCGGCCATATCGTCGCCGTGCGTACCCCCGACGCCAAGTTCGGCAGGTACGCCTACTGGAAGGACGGCGGCATGGAGGTCGACCCGGCGCGACCCGTCGAATACGAGTTATACGACTATGCAACGAGTTCCGGCGTCGCCGAGCTGGACAATCAGGCGGGGGCGAATCCTCGGCAGGCCGAACTCACCGCACTGCTGGATCACCAGGTGCTGCCCGAACTGCGTGCCCCGTTGCCCGCGTTTCTCAACGAGGCTCAGGAGCAGGGGCTGGCCGATATGGCCGAGCTCGCCGCGCTGCGCGGAGGCTGAGCCGACCATGGATACGGAGGCTGATTCTGTACCATACGGTCGAAAACCGGCTAAGCTGAGGCCATGGCGCGCCCACGGAAATTCGATGAAGACGAGGCCGTACGAAACAGTCGCGACGTCTTCTGGTCGCAGGGCTATGCCGGCACCTCGCTCGACGATCTGGGCACCGCGACCGGACTGGGCCGCGGCAGCCTCTACAACACCTTCGGTGACAAGCACACCATCTTCCTGCGAAGCCTCGACGACTACTGCTCGGAAACCTCCGATAACCTGCGCTCACAGCTACGTGACCCGGAGAAGTCGGCCTGGGACCGGCTGGCCGACCACATCGAATCCTCCACGGCCGCCACCATTTCCGACGTCGACCGCCGCGGCTGTCTGATCGCCAAGACGGCCGCCGAACTGTCGGCCACCGACCCCGAGGCAACCAAGCGCGTCAAACACACCCTGAACCTCTGGTTGCGCGAACTGACCGCGACGATCTCCGAAGCCCAACGCGACGGCGACATCGACGCCGACGCCGATCCCCGCGAGCTCGCCAGTCTGCTACTGGCGGTCCTTCGCGGAATCGAAGCCCTACGGAAGGGCGGCGCCTCAGCCGCCACCATCACCGCCGCAGGCCGGCAGGCGATCACGCTGCTGCGGGCCTGACGAAATCCAGTTATTGACCTTACGATACAAAACCGGGTAGCGTCAAAACATCGGCAGCGCCCACGCGCTAACCGATCCTGCGTTTTGTATTACTCAGTACATAACTGACCCGAAAGGCCTTCCATGACCCGACCCATCCGCGTCGGAGTACTGCTGCAACCCGGCAATACCCCGGATTACGCGTCCTGGCGCAGCGCTGTGCTGCGCGCCGAGGAGTTGGGAGCCGACCTGATCTTCGGCTGGGACCATTTCCACCGGCCCGAGGTCGCCGACCTCAACCAGGGCATCCCCGTGCTCGCCGAGATCCAGCCCGACGTCAGCAATTTCGAGGGCTGGACCGCATTGGCCTCGTGGGGAGAGATCACCCACCGCGCCGAGATCGGGCTGCTGGTGACCGGCATGGGGTATCGCAATCCCGACCTGCTCGCCGATATGGCGCGCACCGTCGACCACATCAGTGGAGGCCGCCTGGTGCTCGGTCTCGGCGCAGGCTGGTACGAGAAGGATTACACCACCTACGGATACGAGTTCGGGACCTGGACGTCGCGGTTCGAGGTGTTCGACGCGGGCCTGAAACGCATCGAGGAGCGCTTCAGCCAGCTGACACCTCCCCCGGTCCGCAAGGTGCCCGTTCTCATCGGCGGCACCGGACCGAAGCGGACCCTGCCCGCGGTGGTCCGCTACGCCGACATCTGGCATACCTTCCTGTCCGTCGAGGGCTTCGCCGAGACCAGCACCCGCCTCGATGAACTCGCCGCGGCCTCCGGACGCGACGGAAACGACATCGAACGCTCGGTGCACTGGTTCGGCGCCGGAAGCGCCGACGCCTACCACGCCGCAGGCGCCACCACCTTCATCGCCGAGATCGCACCCCACCCCACCACCGGTTACGACTTCAGCACCCTCGAGGACATGCTGACCTGGCGTGACCGACGTCGTTCAGGAGATTGAGTTGAAGATCGTCACGATCGGACGAGGAACCATCGGCGGCGGGCTGGCCCGCCTCTGGCGAGCGGCCGGGCATCAGGTCGATGAATTGGGCCGCGACGGCGGCGATGCTGCAGACGCCGACGTCGTCCTGGTTGCCGTGCCCGGCAATCAGATCTCACGCGCGCTGCAGAACGTGACCGGACTCAAGGGGAAGGTCGCCATCGACGCGACCAATGCCCTGCCCGCACGCCATGGCGACTACCCCTCGTACGCCGAGGAGGTGAAGGCCTTCACCGGAGCTCCGGTGGCCAAGAGTTTCAACCTGAACTTCGGGGCACTCTTCGGCGCCCTGCCCGAGCAGCGGGTACGGCCGGGCAATCTCTACGTCTCCGACGAGGAGGCGCGCCAGGTCACCGAACGGCTCATTCGCGACGCCGGCTACGACCCGGTCCGGGTCGGCGATCTCTCCAGGGCCCGCGATCTGGAGGACGCCGCCTGGCTGCTGCTGGGCGTCGCACCGCAGGGCGGCGTCTTCTACCGCTTCGCCGAGCCCGGTGACCTGTGACCGACGGCCGGAAGCGGTCCGGTCAGGACTCGCTTCCGGCCGCCGATCGGCATCCGGGTCAGTTCGCGGGTGCCACCGCGCCCGCCGCCTGCACCACGGTCGCCGCGGGGGCGCCGCCACCCAACTGGCGGGCCACGAAGTCGGCGGCCTGCACGGCCATTCCGTTGTCCTTGTACGAGCTGTGTGCGGCCCGGCTCAGGCCACCGGGGAAGCAGACCGGGTCACCCGTGGCGCACAGCTGGATGGTCTTGGGCGCATAGGACTGGCCGATGGCGATCGGGGGTGCGTCGTGGTCGACCAGATTCAGGAACCAGTCGTCCGGCGTCCCGAACAGCGCGACCGCCGAGACATGCGAGGCAACCTCGGCGGGCATCGGACCCGAGATGCCGGCGGGCAGGGTGTACCCGGCGGGCACCGCGCTTGACGTGGTGTAGCCGGCGACGGCGGCGCCCTGCGAGTATCCGCCGAGCACGATCTTGGTTGCCGGGCAGTTCGCCGCGATCGACTGAATCCGGTTGCTGGTGTCGGCGATCCCGTCGACGGCCTGGCCGAAGTTCAGCGAGGCGGGGTAGTTGACGCCGTAGACGTCGACGGTTTCGCCGGGCAGCTGGGCGGTCAGCGCGTCGACGAACGCCTGTCCGGTCGCACCGACCCCGGGTGCCTCGTTGGTGCCCCGCGCGAACACCACCTCGACATCGGCACACGCATCGGCGGCGGCATTGGCCGTCGCGATCGGGCCGATCAACGAACCGACGCCGACCCCGGCCACCGCGAGCGCGGCGAAGACTGCGGACTGCGCTGCCCTGGCGATCCTTCGAGCTGGCTGCGATGTGCTCATGAGTTCGTTTCCCGTCCCTCGTTCCCGTTTGCCATCGCCTCGATGTGGTAGTGGCAATTACCTGCAACAAGTGGAACGACGGTAGCTACGATTCCGCGCAGTCAAGTGATGTACGCCACCTGCGGAAAACGGTGGGCGCCGGGATTACCGGGACCGCGATCGGCGTTTTCTACGGGCCGCCCGCCGTGACGGCAGGGATTCGTCGACCGCTTTAATTGTCCGATGGCCACCTCGCGGGTGCGGACGACTGTCCTGGGGTACGCGCTTGTCGCCCCCAGCCTCTTCGGTGTCGCCACGTTTCTGCTGCTGCCCATGCTGGTGGTGGTTTGGCTGAGCCTGCAACGGTGGGATCTGCTCGGCCCGATCCAATATGCCGGGCTGGACAACTGGATCTCGGTGCTCACCGATTCGTCGTTCGCGACATCGCTGGTGGTCACCGTGCTGTTCATCGGGCTGGTGGTGCCGACGCAGACGCTGCTGGGCTTGTTCGCCGCGATCCTGCTGGCCCGCGGGTTGCCCGGTACCGGATTCTTCCGCACGGTCTATGTGCTGCCGTGGATCTGCGCGCCGCTGGCCATCGCGGTGCTGTGGCGCTGGATCCTCGCCCCCACCGACGGTGCGCTGGGCACCGCGCTCGACACCCGCATCGAATGGCTGACCGATCCCGGCCTGGCGCTGCCGGTGGTCTCGGCCGTGGTGGTGTGGACCAACGTCGGCTACGTCACGCTGTTCTTCCTGGCCGGCATCCTCAATATCCCGTCCGACGTGCACAACGCCGCCCGCACCGACGGCGCGAACGCCTGGCAGCGGTTCCGCCACATCACGCTGCCGATGCTGCGGCCGACCATGTTCTTCGTCCTGGTCACCGGAATCGTCAGCGCGGCACAGGTATTCGACACCGTGTACGCGCTGACCGAGGGTGGGCCGCAGGGCCGCACCGATCTGATCGCGCACCGCATCTACGCCGAGGCGTTCGGCGCGGCGGCGGTCGGGCGGGCCGCGGTGATGGCCATCGTGCTGTTCGTGCTGCTGGTCGGTGTCACGCTGGCCCAACATCGCTACTTCCGCCGCAGGATCAGCTATGACCTCACGTAACCTGCTGATCTACGCCGCGCTGATGCTGGGCGCGGTGATCACGCTGCTGCCGTTCGGGCTGGGTCTGCTGACGTCGTTCACCTCACCGCAGCAGTTCGCCACGGATTCGCCGCTGTCGCTGCCGAAACCGCCCACCCTGGACAACTATCTGGGCCTGGCCGACGCCGGCTTCGGCCGGGCTCTTGTGGTCACCGCGCTGGCCACCGCTGTCATCCTGGTCGGCCAGCTGGTGTTCTCCGTGCTGGCCGCCTACGCCTTCGCCCGGCTGCAGTTCCCCGGCCGCGACGCGCTGTTCTGGGTGTACGTCGCGACGCTGATGGTGCCGGCCACGGTGACCGTGGTGCCGCTGTACCTGATGATGGCCGAAGCGGGGCTGCGCAACACGTTCTGGGCGCTGGTGCTGCCGTTCATGTTCGGCTCGCCCTACGCGATCTTCCTGCTGCGCGAATACTTCCGGTCCATCCCCGGCGAGCTGATCAACGCGGCCCGCCTCGACGGCGCCAACACCCTCGACGTGATCACCCATGTGGTGGTGCCGGCCAGCAGGCCGATCCTGGTGACGCTGGCCCTGATCACCGTGGTCAGCCAGTGGAACAACTTCCAGTGGCCGTTGGTGATCACCAGCGGCGACCGGTGGCGGGTGCTCACGGTGGCCACCGCGGGTCTGCAGACCCAGTACAACGCCCAGTGGACGCTGGTGATGGCGGCGACGACGGTGGCGATCGTGCCGTTGATCGTGTTGTTCGCCGCGCTGTCCCGCAACATCGTCCGCTCGATCGTGGTGACGGGCATCAAATGAGCGCGGAGATGAGGCCGAGACGCTCCACGCTCTGGGCTATGGGCCTGGCCCTCACCATGGCCGTGCTGCTGGTGGCCGCCATGCTGATGGGCCGCTCCGGCGAGCCGTCGGGCCGCACCGTGGTGACGGTGCGGTTGTGGGATCCGCAGGTGGCCGCGGCCTACCGGGAGTCGTTCAAGGCGTTCAGCGCCGCGCATCCCGATATCGAAGTGCGGGTCAACACGGTCGCCTATTCGACGTATTTCGACACCCTGCGCACCGATGTGGCCGGCGGCAGCGCCGACGACATCTTCTGGGTGTCCAACGCCTACCTCGCCGGATACGCTGACAACGGACGGTTGCTCGATATCGGCCGGGTACTGGGCTCCGACGCCGCGCGCGCCTGGGAACCCGCCGTGGTCGACCAGTTCACCCGGGACGGAACACTGTGGGCGGTACCCCAACTCACCGATGCGGGGATCGCGGTGTACTTCAACGCCGACCTGCTCGACGCCGCGGGTGTCGACCTCGCCGAGCTGCCGGGCATGCGTTGGTCCGACGGCCCCGACGACACCCTGCGGCCGCTGCTGGCCCGGCTCACCGTCGACGAGGCGGGCCGCACCGCGGCCACACCTGGGTTCGACGCCGACCGCATCCGGCAATGGGGCTACAACGCCGCCAACGATATGCAGGGCATCTACCTCAACTACGTCGGCTCGGCGGGCGGCATCTTCACCATCGGCGACCGTTTCGCCTTCGACAATCCACAGTCGGTGGTGGCCTTCGACTATCTGGTGCGCCTGATCAACACCGACCATGTCGCACCCCCGGCGTCGGACACCAACACCAACGGGGACTTCTCTCGCAACGCCTTCCTGGCGGGCCGCATGGCGCTGTTCCAATCCGGCACCTACAACCTGGCCGCGATCGCCGACCAGGCCCCGTTCCGGTGGGGTGTGGCGATGCTGCCCGCCGGCCCAAAGGGCCGGGTCAGCGTCACCAACGGTATTGCCGCGGCCGCGAATTCGGCCACCAGGCATCCCGATGCGGTGCGCCAGGTGCTGGCCTGGATGGGCGGCAAGCGCGGCAGCGAATTCATCGGAGCACACGGGGCGGCGATCCCCGCGGTGCTCGCCGCCCAGCCGGTGTACCACGACTACTGGCAGGCCCGCGGTGTCGACGTCGGCCCGTTCTTCCAGGTGCTGCGCGGGCCCCGGATCCCGGCACCGGGCGGTGCCGGCTTCCCGGCCGGATTCGAGGCGCTCTCACCGTATTTCGCCGAGATGTTCCTCGGCCGGCGCGATGTCGCGGCCACGCTGTCGGATGCCCAGTGGGCGGCCAACAGCGCCGCCCGACGCTGACGGCCGCACCCCCGATCGCCCACCAACGCCACCGCGATCCCTTAGATTGTGCTGATGGTCGAGTGCGCGAGCGCGTCCCGTCGGTCTCGGATCATCGTGGCACTGCTGGCCGCGGCCCTGCTCGGGACCGCGCCGGCCTGTTCGGCCGGTCAGTTCGGGGATTCGGCGCGGCCCCAGGCACCGCAAACCCAGACCGCCTACGCACCGCCGCAGGCCGCACCGACGGCGGCGCCCGCGCCCACGGGCGGCGGTCCCGGATTCAAGGAGTCACCGACCGAGGCCGGCCGCGATGTCGTCAAGACCGCGTCGATGACGCTGACCACCGCCGACACCACGGCCGCCGCCGACAAGGCGGTGTCGATCACCACCGGCGCGGGCGGCCGCGTCGACAGCCGCTCCGAGGACGCCGGGTCCCGCTCGGGCCGGGCCCACATCTCGCTCGTGTTGCGGGTGCCGATCGCCGAACTCGACGACACCCTCGACGAGTTCGAGAAGCTGGGCACCGTCGACACCGTGGAGATCAGGGCCGAGGATGTGACCGCCCAGCGGGTCGATCTCGATGCCCGCATCACCGCGCTGCAGACTTCGGTCGACCGGCTGCTGGGCATCATGCGCGACGCCAAGGATCCCGATGCCCTGATCAAGGCCGAAGGCGCGTTGTCGCAACGCCAGGCCGACCTCGACAGCCTGCGGGCTCAGCGCACTCAGCTCGGCGACCAGATCGACTACAGCACGGTCGATCTCGATGTGATCGCCGAGGGCGTGGGTGGCCCGACCAAGCAGTACCACGGGTTCACCGGTCAGATCGAGCGCGGTTGGGACGCCCTGGTGGCGGTCGCGTCCGGCGCGGTGATGCTGTTCGGGCTGTTCCTGCCGTGGCTCGGGGTGCTGGCCGTGGTGATCGTGGTCCTGTTCGCCGCCGTCTGGGTGGTGCGGTCGCGGCGCGGCTGACTATCCGCGGTTGCGCGGCAGGCTGGTGCCCAGAACCGTCAGCTCCAGCCCCAGCGCCGTCCCGCACACCACCACCAGCACCGCGAACGCGATCCAGTCCCGGCGACTCGGCCGCGACGGGGCCGCCGAAATCTGCCCGGCGCCACCGCGGGCGGTGATCGCGTCGCCCATTTCGTCGGCCCGGCGCAGCGCCACCGTAACGGCCGCCGCCAGCAGGTCGACGATGTCCGACACCCGCTGCCTGCGCCGGGCCCGGAAGGTTTCGGCGCGCTCCTTGGGGCGCAGCCGTCGCGCCGCGTACAGCGTGCGGAACTCGTCGATGAGCATCGGGAACGCGCGCAGCGCCAGCGCGACCGTCACCGCCCAGTCGTGCACCGGGATCCGGAGCACCCGCAGCGGCCGGCCCAGGGTCGCCACGGCCGGGGCGATATCGGCCACGTTGGTGGTCCACGACACCAGCGCGCCGAGCCCGAGCAGCACGACGGAGAGCGCGGTGATCCGGAGAAAGTTGAACAGCCCGCCCAGCCCGATCTGCGTCGAACCGACGTCGATGACCGGGGAGCCGCCGGCGAACGTCGCGGTCAGCGCGCCCAGGGCGAGCAGAATCCAGAGCCAGACCGGGATGGTGGGCACCGCACCGCCGGGAATGTGGGCGAGCCGGGCCACCACCAGCACGAGTGCCGCCACGAACAGGATGGGCACCCAGCCCGGGTAGAAGGTCAGCAGCACGCCGATCCCGACGACGGCGAGCAGCTTGGTGCCGGCCCACAACCGGTGGATGACGGTGTCGCCGGGCACCGGGCGCAGCAGCACGACCGGTTTGCGTTGCCCGCGGGTGGGTGCGGTCATCGGGGTCCTCCGGCCACGGTCGGGGTGCGGGCGAGCTCGCCGCCCTCCAGGTGCAGGGTGCGGGGGCACAGTCCGTCCAGACCGGTGAAGTCGTGCGAGATGACGACGACCGTGAGCCCGCGGTCCCGGCGCAGATCCTCCAGCAGCCGCAGCAGACCGCGCTGGCTGGCCGCGTCCAGGCCGGCGAGGGGTTCGTCGAGGATGAGTGCGCGCGGCGAGCGGGCCAGCAGCCCGGCCAGCACGACCCGGCGCATCTGCCCACCGGAGAGTTGGTCGATCCGGCGTTTGCCCAGCGCCGGGTCCAGCCCGACGGTGCCAAGCGCCGCGACGACCCGGTCCCGGTCCTCGACGGAGAACCCCGCGGCCGAGGCGATTTCGCGTTCGACGCTGCTGCGCATCAACTGCAGGCGGGCCGCCTGGAAAGACAGCGCCACCGCACCCACCTGCTCGGACACCGGGGCACCGTCGAGCAGGCAGGCGCCGTAGGTGGGCACCGTGAGCCCGGCCATGATCCAGGCCAACGTCGACTTACCGGATCCGTTGAGACCGTGGACGAGCAGACCGTCCCCCTCGTGCACCGTGAAGGTGATGTCGCGCAGGGCGGTCTTCGACCACGGGGTGCCGCTGGCGTATTCGTGCCCGATACCGGTCAGCTCGAGCACCGGCGCACCGGGCTGGTGCCCGCCCGTCGAACCGGCGGGCACGGCCGAGGTCTGCACCATGTCGGTGTTGTCCGGGCTGCCGCCGGCGCCGAGGTTCACCGTGCGGTCGGCGGTCCTGGCCTCGGCGTCGTAGTGGGTGATGTGCACCAGCGACATCCGGTGATGGTCGGTCAGCCCGGACAGCACATTCATCAACGTGTCCCGGCCGTGCTGATCGACCATGCTGGTGACCTCGTCGGCGATGAGCAGCGACGGCTCCCTGGCCAATGCGCCGGCCACCGCCAGGCGCTGCAGTTCGCCACCGGAGAGCCCACCGGTGTCCCGTTCGGCCAGCCCGTGCAGGCCGACCTCGTCCAGCAGCTTGTCCACATCCGTCGTCGCCCCCGGCGGCAGTCCCCACACCACGTCATCGGCCACCCGGGTGCCCAGCACCTGGCTTTCGGGGTGCTGCATGATCACCGCGGTGCCGCCGATCCGGCCGAGTCCGACGGCACCCGCCCGATCGACGGTGCCCGAGGAGGGTTCACGGCCCGCCAGGATCAGCATCAGCGTGGTCTTGCCGGAGCCGTTGGGCCCGGTCACCGCGACGTGCTCGCCCGGATTCAGGTCCATCGAGACCGGGGCCAGCGCGTCGTGCTCGACGCCCGGGTAGCGGAACCGCACATCGGTCAGCCGGGCCGGCACCGGACCCACGGGCGGTTCCTCGACGCCGGCGTCGAGTTTGTGCACATCGGGGATGCCGAGCAGCCGGGCCAGGATCCGCGACAGCGCCCACCATCCGATGAGGCTGACGAACGTGATGCTCTGGATACCCATGAGCACGATCAACAGCGGCCACCAGTCGAGCAGGGTCGCGAAGCCGTGCTTGAGCGGTTCGGCGGTGGCCGCGATCGAGGGGATGCGGGCGATGATGGCGGCCAGGCCGTCGATGTTGGCGGTCATCGAGTCGAAGATCAGGGTGCGCAGCCGCGTCAGCACCATCAGGGCGCCCACCATGGCACCGCCGAACAGCGCGCCGGCCACCAGGGCCGCGGCCAGCACGGTGAGGGTGCCGCGGCCGCGACGTTTGACGATGCCGGTGAGTCCGCCGATGTAGGCGCAGTTGACCACCGTCATCATCCCGCCCATGCCTGCGATGAGAAAGGCGATGGTGGCGCCCGCGACCGTCGCCGCCAGCAGGACCCGCAGCCGGTAGCGGTAGGCCAGCAGCCCCATCGGCACCGTGCCCAGCAGCGACAGGCCCGCCGCGAACGGAACCACGACCGCGATGATCGCCGTGGCGGCGGCCAGGGCCGCCATCACCGCGGCCTGGGCGAGTTCACCGGGGGTCAGTCCGCGCCGGGACGTGCTGGCCGGTGGGTTCGCGGTCATTTCTCGATTCTGCCAGCCGATATGAACCGGGCTGTCCGGCCGTGGTGTGACAGCCGACACGCAGCGGCGTTTGGACTGCATAGATCATCTATGCAATTATGGACACCATGCCGACCCCCACCGCCGACAATGGCGTGGTGACCCACGAATCCGAACTCGGGGCCGACCTGCTGTCGGTCGTCGCCCGCCTCAACCGGCTGGCCACCCAGCGCACCAAGCTTCCGCTGCCCTGGGCGCAGGCCCGGTTGCTGTCCACCATCGAAGATCAGGGCGAGGCCCGCATCTCCGATCTCGCCCTGCTCGACCATTGCTCGCAGCCGACCATGACGACCCAGGTGCGTCGTCTGGAGGATGCCGGCCTGGTATCGCGGACCGCCGATCCCGGCGATGCCCGCGCGGTGCTGATCCGGATCACCGACAAGGGCAGGCAGACCCTGAACCAGGCCAGGGCCGACCGCGCCGCGGCCATCAACCCCCGCCTGGACCGACTCGACGCCGAGGACCGCGAGACCCTCGCCGCCGCCGTCGACGTCATCCGCCGCCTACTGGTGGACGTCGCCGAGTATCCCGACAACTAGACAGGAGTTTTCGCGCATATGTGGCGCCAACCCAAAGCCGTTTGGGCCGTTGCCTTCGCGTCCGTCGTCGCCTTCATGGGCATCGGACTCGTCGACCCGATCCTCAAACCGATCGCCGACAACCTCAATGCCTCGCCGTCGCAGGTGTCGCTGCTGTTCACCAGCTATATGGCAGTGATGGGTGTCGCGATGCTGGTCACGGGTGTGGTGTCGAGCCGGATCGGGCCGAAACGGACCCTGCTGATCGGGTTGGTGATCATCATCGCCGGCGCGGGACTGGCCGGGATGAGCGACTCCGTGATGGAGATCGTCGGCTGGCGCGCGGTGTGGGGGCTGGGTAACGCCCTGTTCATCGCGACCGCACTGGCCACCATCGTCAACTCGGCCAAAGGCTCTGTGGCGCAGTCGATCATCCTCTACGAGGCGGCGCTCGGCCTCGGCATCGCGGTCGGCCCGCTGGTCGGCGGCGTGCTCGGCTCGATCTCCTGGCGGGGCCCGTTCTTCGGGGTTTCGGCCTTGATGGCGTTCGCCCTCGTGATCACCGCGTTCCTGCTGCCCGCCACACCGCGCGCCAAACGGGCCACCACACTGGCCGATCCGTTCCGGGCCCTGCGGCACCGTGGCCTGCTCGGGGTGGCGATCACCGCGCTGCTGTACAACTTCGGCTTCTTCACCCTGCTGGCCTTCACCCCGTTCCCGCTGGACATGACCGCCCACCAGATCGGCCTGATCTTCTTCGGCTGGGGCCTGGCGCTGGCGTTCACCTCGGTGGTGGTCGCGCCACGCCTGCAGCACCGGTTCGGCACCGTGCGGGTGCTGATCGTGAACCTGCTGGCGTTCACCACCGTGCTGGTGGTGATGGCCGTGTGGACCGACTCCAAGGCCGTGCTGGCGGCGGGCGTGGTGATCGCGGGCCTGTTCATCGGCATCAACAACACCCTGATCACCGAGACCGTGATGAAAGCCGCACCGGTCGAACGTGGCGTGGCCTCCGCGGCCTACAGCTTCCTGCGGTTCAGCGGTGCCGCCGTCGCACCGTGGCTGGCCGGGGTGCTCGGCGAGGAGATCAGCGTGCACCTGCCCTACTGGGTCGGCGCGGCCGCCGTTCTGGCCGGCGCCGGGGTGCTGTTCGCGAGCCGGTCGCATCTGGCCGGTGTCGACGACGAGGAGCAGGGGCTCGACGAGCTCACCGATGAGGCCACCGCGGTCACCGTCGGCAGCGACACCTAGTTTTCTGTCGCGAAAGTGAAGCCAGGGTTGTCAAACTCGCCGGTTGACAACCCTGGCTTCACTCTCGGCGGGACTAGGCTGGTGCCGATGTCCACAATCTGGCCGATCCTGCACTACCTGGACACGCTGGCGGCACTGCGGTTCCTCGTCGACGTTCTCGGATTCGACGAAGTCGTCACAGCGACCGACGACCAAAACGACATCGTGCACGCCGAATTGCGCTGGCCCGGCGGCGGCTCACTGGTCTTCGGCTCGACCAAGCACACCGACAGCGTGCACGGGTCCATGAAACCGGGAGCCGCGGCTGTGTACATCGTTACCGAGGACGTTGACGCGGTGTACCAACGGGTACGCGGTTCCGGTGCGGGCACGGTCATCACTGCGCCGGCCACAACACAGTTCGGCTCGGGCGACGCGGCCTACGCGTTCACCGCCGCCGACCCCGAGGGAAACTTGTGGACCTTCGGCACCTACCGCGGGCGCGATCTGGGTCCGCGTACTTAGCGCCACAGTGGAAAATCGCCCCAGCGCTACGCACGCGAATCCAGGGCAGGCTTACCGACCGGCCACCAGTTCCTCGATCCGGGCCAGCGTGGCCGCTATGTTCGCCCGTGTCACGGCTGCCTGACCTCGAACCAGCGGGAGCGTCAGCCACGATTCCCGTGATATGTCCCAACTTTCGCGCACCAACGTCGCGTCGCCGACCGGTTCCAGCTCGTAACGCCACACCCGGCCCGCGACGTACCTGCCCAACCGGGTGGGGCCGTGGGTCTGCCAGGCCAGTCGCCGGTTCGGCTCGTACTCGATCACCGTGCTCACCATCCGGTACGGCAAGCCGACATGCATCGACATGCCGAACCGGCTGCCCAGCACCAGCCGGTCCGGTTCGCCGACCGGGTCGCGGACCGCACCCGAACCGTCGAGATCGCGGTGCCTGCGCGGGTCCGTCAGCAGGTCGAAGATCTTCTC